>NZ_JBIUWI010000073.1:0-27747 GCF_044743385.1 Pseudomonas sp. NPDC087639
TCTGGACACCGGTAAAGCCTTCTCCGAAACCAAGTACGTCGACATCGTCACCGGCGCTGACGTGCTGGAATACTACGCAGGCCTGGTACCCGCCATCGAAGGTGAGCAGATCCCGCTGCGTGACACCGCTTTCGTCTACACCCGTCGCGAGCCGCTGGGCGTGGTTGCCGGTATCGGCGCGTGGAACTACCCGATCCAGATCGCGCTGTGGAAATCCGCTCCAGCCCTGGCGGCCGGTAACGCGATGATCTTCAAGCCAAGCGAAGTCACCTCGCTGACCACCCTGAAACTGGCCGAGATCTACACCGAAGCCGGCGTACCGAATGGCGTGTTCAACGTGCTGACCGGCAGCGGCCGTGAAGTCGGCACCTGGCTGACCGAGCACCCGCGCATCGAGAAGATCTCGTTCACTGGCGGCACCGACACCGGCAAGAAAGTAATGGCCAGCGCTTCGGCTTCGTCGCTCAAAGACGTGACCATGGAACTGGGCGGCAAATCCCCGCTGATCATCTTCGACGACGCCGACCTCGATCGCGCTGCCGACACCGCGATGATGGCCAACTTCTACAGCTCCGGTCAGGTTTGCACCAACGGTACTCGCGTATTCGTGCCTAGCCACCTGAAAGCTGCTTTCGAAGCCAAGATCGTTGAGCGCGTTGCACGCATCCGCGTCGGCAACCCGGAAGACGAAAACACCAACTTCGGCCCACTGGTCAGCTTCCCGCACATGGAAAGCGTGCTGGGTTACATCGCCAAGGGTAAAGAAGAAGGTGCCCGTGTCCTGTGTGGCGGCGAGCGTCTGACCGACGGCGAATTCGCCAAAGGCGCATTCGTTGCTCCGACCGTGTTCACCGATTGCACCGACGACATGACCATCGTCCGTGAAGAAATCTTTGGCCCGGTCATGGCGATCCTCTCCTACGAAACCGAAGAAGAAGTGATCCGCCGCGCCAACGACACCGACTTCGGCCTGGCCGCCGGTATCGTCACTAAAGACCTGAACCGCGCTCACCGCGTGATTCATCAACTGGAAGCCGGTATCTGCTGGATCAACGCCTGGGGCGAGTCCGACGCAAAAATGCCGGTGGGCGGTTACAAGCAGTCGGGCGTGGGTCGTGAGAACGGCATCAGCTCGCTGAACAACTTCACTCGCATCAAATCGGTACAGGTCGAGCTGGGCGATTACGTCTCGGTGTTCTGATTGTGGCGAGGGGATTTATCCCCGATGGGCTGCGAAGCAGCCCCCTTCCAGACCCTGCAGTTCTCCAGATAGATCTCAATCGCTGATTTCAGGACTGCTGCGCAGCCCATCGGGGATAAATCCCCTCACCACAGGCTTTGCAGGGTCCCGGCGATCTTGACCTGACCAACTTCAAAGAGGGTGCATTCAATGTCCCAAGAATTCGATTACATCATCATCGGTGCCGGCTCGGCCGGTAACACCCTGGCGACCCGTCTGACTGAAGACGAAGGCGTCACCGTTCTGCTGCTCGAAGCAGGCGGCCCGGACTACCGTTTAGACTTCCGCACGCAAATGCCGGCTGCCCTGGCGTTCCCGCTGCAAGGCCGTCGCTACAACTGGGCCTACGAAACCGATCCAGAGCCACACATGGACGGTCGCCGGATGGAATGCGGTCGCGGCAAAGGCCTCGGCGGTTCCTCGCTGATCAACGGCATGTGCTACATCCGCGGCAACGCGATGGACTACGACGGTTGGGCGAAACTGCCAGGCCTGGAAAACTGGTCGTACCTCGACTGCCTGCCGTACTTCCGCAAAGCCGAAACCCGCGACATCGGCCCGAACGACTACCACGGTGGCGAAGGCCCGGTCAGCGTGACCACGCCGAAGGCGGGTAACAACCCGCTGTTCCACGCCATGGTTGAAGCTGGCGTACAAGCCGGCTACCCGCGCACCGAAGACTTGAACGGTTACCAGCAGGAAGGTTTCGGCCCGATGGACCGCACCGTGACGCCGAATGGCCGTCGTGCTTCCACCGCCCGTGGTTACCTCGACACCGCTAAAAAGCGTTCGACTCTGACCATCGTCACCCACGCCCTGACCGACAAGATCCTGTTCGAAGGCAAGCGTGCGGTCGGCGTGCGCTACCTGGTCGGTGATGCTGAAGAACGCGTTGAAGTCAAAGCGCGTAAAGAAGTGTTGCTGTGCTCCGGCGCCATCGCTTCGCCGCAGGTTCTGCAGCGTTCCGGCGTAGGCCCGGCGAAACTGCTGGAAAGCCTCGACATTCCGGTCGTCCACGATCTGCCGGGCGTCGGTGAAAACCTGCAGGATCACCTTGAGCTGTACCTGCAATACGCTTGCACCCAACCGGTTTCGCTGTACCCGTCGCTGCTCTGGTACAACCAGCCAGCCATCGGTGCCGAATGGCTGTTCAACGGCACCGGCATCGGCGCCAGCAACCAGTTCGAGGCCGGCGGTTTCATCCGTTCGCGTCCGGAATTCGAATGGCCGAACATCCAGTACCACTTCCTGCCGGTGGCGATTAACTACAACGGCAGCAACGGGGTGAAAGAGCACGGCTTCCAGGCGCACATGGGTTCCATGCGTTCGCCAAGCCGTGGTCGCATCCAGGTCAAATCCAAGGATCCGCGTCAGCATCCGAGCATCCTGTTCAACTACATGGCCACCGAGCAGGACTGGCAGGAATTCCGCGACGGCATCCGCCTGACCCGTGAAATCATGCAACAGCCTGCACTGGACGCCTTCCGTGGCCGCGAAATCAGCCCGGGCATCGACGTGCAAACTGATGAACAGCTGGACAAGTTCATTCGTGAGCACGCCGAAACCGCGTTCCACCCGTCCTGCTCGTGCAAGATGGGCACCGACGAGATGGCTGTGGTCGATGGCGAAGGTCGTGTGCACGGCATGCAAGGCCTGCGTGTGGTCGATGCGTCGATCATGCCGATCATCACAACCGGCAACCTGAACGCGCCGACGATCATGATGGCCGAGAAAATCGCCGACAAGATCCGTGGCCGCCAGCCGCTGCCGCGTAGCACCGCTGCTTACTACGTTGCGGGCGATGCGCCAGTGAAGGGCAAACCGATGCGTGATATCACGCCTGTTGCTCAGTAAGACGTAATACCGAGGCGCGGCCTTCGCGAGCAGGCTCGCTCCCACAGTAGATCTCCAGTGAACACAAAATGTGTGAGCGCTCAGGATTTAATGTGGGAGCGAGCCTGCTCGCGAAGGGGCCCTCACATTCAGCACAAATCCCTCTTCTTCAAGTAAATCCTCCTACACCCCCTCTTCACTTGATCCTACCCCCACGCAGGCCTACTCTAGACCTCGCGCGACCGCTTCCCCCCTCCCCGCCGAATCGCAATGCCCCGCTACTCCATAACAAGGAGGTTCCCGAATGTTCGATTTCCACCCCCAGCTCAAGCAGCGCTTCGCTGCCTTGCGCACGGGCGCTGAATTCTTTTCCCTGCGGTATGTACGCGAGTCCGGCCAGTACCTGTCGGTGCGCAAGAACGTTGCCGAACCGCCGAGCCTGAGCCGCGACGAAGGGGCGATGCTCACGGTGCGGGTCAACGGTGTCGAGGCCTACGCGGCCACCAACGACCTCTCGCAACAAGGCCTGCAAGCCGCCCTCGAGCGCGCCGAACAGCAGGCCCGGGCGCTCAAGCCCCACGCCTTGCTCGACCTGCGCGATCAGCCGGTTTCGAGCGACCGCGCCGATTACTTTTCACCCAATCTTGACCAACCCTTCCCGTCCCTGAGCGAATGCTTTGAGCTGCTCGGCGCCGAATCCGCCTCGGTGCCAAAGGATGAGCGCCTGGTGAATTGGGAAGTGAGCATCGGCATCACCCACGTCGAGCAGATCTACCTGAGCAGCGCCGGCGCCGAACTGCGCCAGGCCCAGCGCTTCGTCTACCCGAGCCTCGACGTCACCGCCTACGACGGCAACGACAGCCAGACCCGCAGCCTCGGCCGTGAGAACTTCGGCCAGCAGGGCGGCGCGGATGTGATCAGCCGCTGCGGCCTGATCGGCGCCGGCCCGCAAGTCGCCGATCAGGCCTTGCAACTGCTGCTCGCACCGAACACCCCGCAAGGCCCGCGCGACCTGCTGCTGATGCCCGACCAGATGATGCTGCAGATCCACGAGTCCATCGGCCACCCGCTGGAACTCGACCGCATCCTCGGCGATGAACGCAATTACGCAGGCACCAGTTTCGTCAAAGCCAGCGACTTCGGCAGCCTGCAATACGGCTCGAAACTGCTCAACGTGACGTTCGATCCGGGTATTCCCGAAGAACTCGCCAGCTACGGCCATGACGACGACGGCACCAAGGCCAGCAAACAATTCCTGATTCGCGAAGGCCTGTTACTGCGGCCATTGGGCGGTGCACTGTCGCAGTTCCGTGCAGGGCTCGACGGCGTCGCCAACAGCCGCGCCTGCGGCTGGAACCGCCCGCCGATCGACCGCATGGCCAACCTCAACATCGAGCCGGGCGACCAGCCACTTGAGCAGATGATCAAGGGGATCGAGCACGGCATTTTGATGAGCACCAACCGTTCGTGGTCGATTGACGATGCGCGCAACAAATTCCAGTTCGGCTGTGAATGGGGTCAGTTGATCGAAAACGGCGAACTCAAAGGCGTGGTGAAAAACCCCAACTACCGGGCGATTTCCGCGCACTTCTGGAAGAGCCTGCGCGCTGTCGGCGATGCCAACACCGTCAAGGTGCTGGGCACGCCAAACTGCGGCAAAGGCGAACCGAACCAGGTAATCCGCGTCGGCCACGCTTCACCGGCCTGCGTATTCAGCAACGTTGATGTATTTGGGGGAGACGCCTGATGAGTATTTCGAAGAGTCAGTCCGACGCCTTCAAGGTCATGGTCAATTGGCTGCGCGACAGCGTGCGCGAGCCCGAGCAGTTCACCCTCAGCTACGCCGCCGAATCCTCGGCATTCGTGCGTTTCAACCACGCCAAGGTGCGGCAGGCCGGGCAAGTGCAGCAAGCCGAGGTTGGCCTGAAACTGATCAACGACGGCCGCCACGCCGACCTGCACATCACCCTGTCCGGTGATCAGGAAGCCGACCTGCAACGCCTTGCCGAAGGCCTGCAACAACTGCGCGAAACCCTGCCGCTGCTGCCGCAGGATCCGTATCTGTTGCTCAACCACAACGGCTGGCAGAGCAAGAACATCCAGGAACATCCGCTGCCTGACACCGAGCAGGTCGTGGCAGAAATCTGCGCTGCTGCTGAAGGTCTGGATCTGGTCGGCTTCTATGCGGCCGGCCCGATCAGCCGTGGCTTCGCCAGCTCTGCGGGTGCATTTGGCTGGCATCAGGCCAACAGCTTCAATTTCGACTTCAGCCTGTTCCATGAAAATGGCGAAGCGGTGAAGGCGAGCTACGCCGGGCACGAATGGAGCCGCGAAGGCTTCGCCAAGCGTTTCCAGCAGGCCCGCGAGCAGCTTGAGTTTCTCGGTCGCCCGCTGCGCACACTGGCACCGGGGCAGTACCGCGCTTACCTGGCACCCGCCGCACTGGAAGAAATCATGGGCATGTTGTGCTGGGGTGGTTTCTCGGCACAGTCGATTGCCAGCAAAAGCAGCCCGCTGCAAAAGCTGTATGCCGGCGATCAGACATTCAGCCCACTGGTGTCGCTGGATGAGAAAGTCAGCGGTTCACTGAGCCCGGCGTTTTCCGGGGAGGGTTATCCGCGCAGCGATCTGCGGCTGATCATCGAAGGCAAGGCCGGCGAGCAACTGGTCGGGTCGCGCAGTGCCGCCGAATACGGCTTGACCGCCAACGGCGCCGGCGGCGGTGAAGCACCGAGTGCGTTGAATATGGCGGCCGGTGATCTGTCGCAAGCGGAGATACTCAAGCAGTTGGGCACCGGGCTGTACATCAGCAATTTGTGGTACCTGAACTTCTCGGATCAACCGGCGGCGCGCCTCACCGGCATGACTCGCTTCGCAACCTTCTGGGTCGAGAACGGCGAGATTCAGGCGCCGGTCAGCACCATGCGTTTTGATGACAGCGCTTACAACCTGCTCGGTTCGCAGCTGGAAGCGCTGACCGCCGAGCGCGAGATGTTGTTGTCGGCGAGCACGTATAGCCAGCGCAATACTTCGTCGGCGCTATTGCCGGGCGCGCTGGTGAGCCGATTGACGCTAACGCTGTAAACATAAATCCCCGGCACACCGGGGATCAAATGTTGGAATGAGCTTTGTGGCGAGGGGATTTATCCCCGATGGACTGCGCAGCAGGCCCCCGCATTTGATTTTAAAAGCGGGGGCCGCTACGCGCCCCATCGGGGATAAATCCCCTCACCACAGGGTTTCATTTCAGAACAAGAATTCGGATTAACCCACAAGAGGTTCCATGCCCAACCGCCCGCCTCTCGACGCCATCACCGCACGCTGGTTGCCGTGGGTCGTCGCCATCGCGTTCTTCATGCAGTCCCTCGACGGGACCATCCTCAACACCGCCCTGCCGGCCATGGCCCGGGATCTGGCCGAAGACCCGTTACGCATGCAAGGCGTGGTCATCGCCTACATGCTCACCGTGGCGTTGCTGATTCCCGCTTCCGGCTGGATCGCCGACCGCTTCGGCACCAAGAAAATCTTCTTCGGCGCGATCCTGCTGTTCAGCCTCGGCTCGCTGCTCTGCGCGCTGTCGAGCAGCTTGAGCATGCTGGTCGGGGCCCGGGTGATTCAGGGCCTGGGCGGTGCGCTGATGCTGCCGGTCGGGCGACTGGTGGTGCTGCGTGCCTATCCGCGATCCGAACTGGTGCGGATCATGGGCTTCATCACCATTCCCGGCCTGCTCGGCCCACTGATCGGCCCGACCATGGGCGGCTGGATGGTGGAGTACCTGACGTGGCACTGGATCTTCCTGATCAACCTGCCGGTGGGCGTGATCGGTTGTTACGCGGTATGGAAATTCATTCCCGATCTGCGCGGCACTGAGCGCACGCGTTTCGACAGTCTCGGCTTCCTGCTGTTTGGTGCGGCGATGATCCTCATCACCATCGCCATGGAAGGCCTCGGCGAACTGCACCTGCCGCACTTGCGGGTGATGTTGCTGCTGTTCGGCGGCATGGCGTGTCTCGCGGCGTACTGGCTGCGCGCCGGGCATATCGAAAATCCATTGTTCGCGCCATCGCTGTTCAAGACCCGCACCTTTGCCGTCGGCATTCTCGGCAACCTGTTCGCCCGTCTGGGCAGCGGCGCTCTGCCGTTTCTGGTGCCGTTGCTGCTGCAAGTGGCGCTGGGTTATTCACCGTCGCAAGCCGGGATGAGCATGCTGCCGCTGGCCGCTGCGGCGATGATCGCCAAGTGGGTGGCGCGGCCGCTGATTGAACGCCTCGGTTATCGCATCGTTCTCACCGGCAACACGCTGGCGCTGGGGATCATGCTGGCGAGCATGGGCCTGGTCAGCGAGCAGACGCCGTACTGGTTGCTCTTGTGCCTGCTGGCGGTGCTCGGCGCGATCAACTCGCTGCAATTCACCGCGATGAACACCGTGACCCTGATCGACCTCGATGACGCCAGCGCCAGTAGCGGCAACAGTCTGCTGTCGGTGGTCGCGCAGTTGTCGTTGAGTCTCGGTGTGGCGTGCGCCGGTGCATTGCTCGGCGGTTTTACGGCGGAGATCGGCAACGATGGCGTGGAAACCGTGCTGGGTGCGTTCCAGTTGACCTTTGTGACGGTCGGAATCATGGCGATGCTCGCCGCGACGATCTTCTCGCAACTGTCGAAAGAAGATGGCCGGCGCGCCAAACGTCCGGAAGAGCACATCGAACATTAATCACTGTTCGTCCAGAACTTTCGAGGAAAGTGGCACGGGGCTGCTACACTGCGCGACATTTTGTTTTGCAGGCCAGTCCCGTGACCACCATCGCCACCGCTTTTAATACTCTGCCGCTGTCCGCCGCCATGCTGGCTAACCTCGAATCCCTCGGTTATGCCCAAATGACGCCGATCCAGGCGCAGAGCTTGCCGGTGATCCTCAAGGGGATGGACCTGATCGCCCAGGCCAAAACCGGCAGCGGCAAAACCGCTGCATTCGGCATCGGCCTGCTCAACCCGATCAACCCGCGCTACTTCGGTTGCCAGGCGCTGGTGATCTGCCCGACCCGTGAGCTGGCCGACCAGGTCGCCAAGGAAGTCCGTCGTCTGGCCCGCGCCGAAGACAACATCAAAGTCCTGACCCTGTGCGGCGGCGTGTCGTTCGGCCCGCAGATCGCTTCGCTGGAACACGGCGCACACATCATCGTCGGCACCCCGGGACGCATTCAGCAGCATCTGCGCAAGGGTTCGCTGGTACTTGATGGCCTGAACACGCTGATCCTCGACGAAGCCGACCGCATGCTCGACATGGGTTTCTACGACGCCATCGAAGACATCATCGTCAAAACCCCAGAGCGTCGTCAGACCCTGCTGTTCTCCGCCACTTACCCGGTGGGCATCAAGCAACTGGCCTCGAAATTCATGCGTGACCCGCAAACGGTCAAGGCCGAAGCGTTCCACGATGACACGCAGATCGAGCAGCGTTTCTACGAGATTTCCCCGGAAGACCGTATGAGCGTGGTGACCAAAGTCCTGCACCACTTCCGTCCGGCCTCCTGCGTGGCGTTCTGTTTCACCAAGCAGCAGGTGCAGGAAACCGTCGACCACCTGACCGCCAAGGGCATTTCCGCCGTCGGCTTGCACGGCGATCTGGAACAGCGTGACCGCGATCAGGTGCTGGCAATGTTCGCCAACCGCAGTACTTCAGTGCTGGTCGCCACCGATGTTGCGGCCCGTGGTCTGGACATCGATGCACTGGACATGGTGATCAACGTCGAACTGGCCCGCGACTCGGAAATCCACATTCACCGCGTTGGCCGTACCGGTCGTGCCGGCGAGAAAGGCATTGCGATCAGCCTCGTTGCACCGGGCGAAGCGCACCGCGCGCAGGCCATCGAGCAACTGCAGAAATCCCCGCTGAACTGGGATCAGGTCGACAACCTCAAGTCCCAGGGCCTCGCCCCGTTGCAGCCGCCGATGACCACCCTGTGCATCGGCGCTGGCCGTAAAGACAAAGTGCGTCCGGGCGACATCCTCGGTGCTCTGACTGGCGACGCCGGCATTCCCGGCGCTCAGGTCGGCAAGATCGCAATCTTCGATTTCCAGGCCTACGTGGCCGTTGAACGCACCGTGGCCATGCAAGCCTTGCAGCGTTTGAACGACGGCAAGATCAAGGGCCGTTCGTTGCGCGTGCGTATCTTGTAAACAATCTTCCATCCAAAGGAGATCCCCTGTGGGAGCGAGCCTGCTCGCGAATGCAATCTGTCAGTCGACATCAGTGTTGAATGACACACCGCTTTCGCGAGCAGGCTCGCTCCCACAGTTTGTTTTGTAGCGATCCACCAAGAGGACACCGTTTTGCGCTCTACCGAAGTCGTGATCATTGGCGCTGGCGCCGCTGGATTGATGTGTGCACTGACCGCCGCCGGGCGTGGCCGTCAGGTACTGCTGCTCGACCATGCGAACAAGGCCGGCAAGAAAATCCTGATGTCGGGCGGTGGTCGCTGCAATTTCACCAACATGTACACCGAACCAAGCAATTTCCTTTCGCAAAACCCGCACTTCTGCAAATCCGCACTGGCGCGCTACACCCAGTGGGATTTCATCGGCATGGTCGGCAAGCACGCCGTGCCGTATCACGAGAAAAAACTCGGCCAATTGTTTTGCGATAACAAGTCCAGCGACATCCTCGGCATGCTGCTGGACGAGTGCGATCAGGTCGGCGTCGAACTGCACCTCGACACCTCGATCCAGACCATCGAAAAAATCGAGAGCGGTTACCTGCTCGACACCACCCTCGGCCAGATCCAGTGCCAGTCGCTGGTGATCGCCACCGGCGGTCTGTCGATCCCCACGCTAGGCGCCACCGGTTTCGGTTATCAGGTAGCCAAACAGTTCGGCCACGAACTGCTGCCGACCCGCGCAGGCCTGGTGCCGTTCACCATCACCGATCAGCTCAAGGACTTGTGCACGGAGCTGTCCGGCACTTCCGTGGATTGTCTGGTGAGCTGCAACGACCAGAGTTTTCGCGAGAACATCCTGTTCACCCATCGTGGGCTCAGTGGGCCGGCGATCTTGCAGATCTCGTCGTTCTGGGAATCCGGCGACACGGTGGAGATAAATCTGCTGCCGGATCACGACGCGGCTACATGGCTGCAACAGCAAGTGGCCGAACGCCCGAACAGCGAACTGAAAACACTGCTCGGTGAAATCTTCACCAAGAAGATGGCCAATCTGCTGGCGGACAACTGGTTCGTCTCCAAACCGATGAAGCAATACACCCATGCCGAGCTGGCGGAAATCGCCGACAAGCTAGGGAGCTGGAAAGTCGTTCCGGCCGGCACCGAAGGTTATCGCACCGCCGAAGTTACGCTGGGTGGTGTCGATACTCGCGAAGTCTCCTCCAAGACCATGGAATCGCTGAAAAGCCCTGGCCTGTACTTCATCGGCGAGGTGCTCGACGTCACCGGCCATCTGGGCGGCTTCAACTTCCAGTGGGCCTGGGCCTCGGGTTACGCGGCTGCGCAGTACGTCTGATCCAAACCCAATGCAAAACCCTGTGGGAGCGAGCTTTTGTGGTGAGGGGATTTATCCCCGATTGGGGTGTGCAGCACCCCCAAAAAGCCTGAATGCGGTCCGTCTGACAAACTGAGGTGACAGATTTGGGGGCGCTGCGCACCCCATCGGGGATAAATCCCCTCGCCACAGTTTCAATACAGGCCTTCAATGCCCATCAATCAAGGAACAATTTTTGCTGTCAGATGTGATCGGCGCCATTGCGTCGGCGTCATTACTGGCTCAATTTAGCGGCATCGCCTCGGAAGGCCTTCGCACTTCATGCCCTCTACCTCGTTTCGTCAGTCTTTGCGGCGCCTGTGGGCGCTGGATAAATTCAGCTATAGCGTGCGGGTGTTCATCGCCCTGACCGGCAGCATGGCGCTGTGTTGGTATCAGGATGAAATGGGGCTGCTGATCCCGTTGTTCCTGGGGATTATCGCCAGCGCCCTGGCCGAGACCGACGACAGTTGGCAGGGCCGCCTCAACGCACTCGCCGTGACGCTGGTGTGTTTCAGCATCGCCGCGCTGTCGGTGGAATTACTCTTCCCCTACCCCATCGTGTTTGCCGTCGCTCTGGCACTGGCCAGTTTCGGCCTGACCATGCTCGGTGCGCTCGGTGAGCGTTATGGTGCGATCGCGTCGGCGACCTTGATTCTCTCCGTGTACACGATGATCGGCGTCGATCAGCGCGGTGGCGCGGTGATCGATTTCTGGCATGAACCGATGCTGCTGGTGGCGGGCGCCGCTTGGTACGGCTTGCTCTCGGTGCTGTGGCAGGCGATGTTTTCCAATCAGCCGGTGCAGCAGAGTCTGGCGCGGTTATTCCGTGAACTCGGGTTCTACCTGAAGCTGAAATCCTCGCTGTTCGAGCCGATCCGGCAGATGGACGTCGAAGCCCGGCGCCTGGAACTGGCCCAGCAAAATGGCCGCGTGGTCGCTGCACTGAACAGCGCCAAGGAAATCATCCTGCACCGGGTCGGCAACGGTCGCCCCGGCTCGAAAGTCAGCCGTTACCTGAAGCTGTACTTCCTCGCCCAGGACATTCACGAACGCGCCAGCTCTTCGCACTATCCGTACAACGCGCTGGCCGAAGCGTTCTTCCACAGCGACGTGCTGTTCCGCTGCCAGCGCCTGCTGCGCCAGCAAGGCAAGGCCTGCCGGGCGCTGGCCGAATCGATCCAGATGCGCCAGCCGTTCGTCTACGACGCCAGTTTCGCCGAAGCCCTGAGCGACCTCGACGCCTCCCTCGAACACCTGCGCATCCAGAGCAATCCGGCCTGGCGCGGCCTGCTGCGGTCACTGCGCGCACTGGCGGCCAACCTCGGCACCCTCGACCGTCTGCTCAGCGATGCGAGCAACCCCGATGCCTTGGCCGACGCCACCGACAGCAGCCTGCTCGACCGCTCGCCACGCAATCTGAAAGACGTGTGGATTCGCCTGCGCACACAACTGACGCCGACTTCGCTGCTGTTCCGCCACGCCCTGCGTTTGCCGCTGGCGTTGAGTATCGGCTACGGCATGGTGCATTTGATTCACCCGTCGCAAGGCTACTGGATCATCCTCACCACGCTGTTCGTCTGCCAGCCGAACTACGGCGCGACGCGACGCAAACTCGGTCAGCGGATTTTCGGTACGGCCATCGGCCTGACCGTGGCGTGGGCCTTGTTCGATCTGTTCCCGAGCCCGCTGGTGCAGTCGTGCTTCGCCATCGCCGCCGGGGTGGTGTTCTTTACCAACCGCACCACCCGCTACACCCTGGCGACGGCAGCGATCACCATCATGGTGTTGTTCTGCTTCAATCAGGTCGGCGATGGTTACGGACTGTTCCTGCCACGGCTGTTCGATACCCTGCTCGGCAGCCTGATCGCCGGCCTGACGGTGTTCCTGTTCCTGCCGGACTGGCAGGGTCGACGCCTGAACAAAGTGCTGGCCAACACCCTGACCTGCAACAGCATCTACCTGCGCCAGATCATGCAGCAATACGCCGCCGGCAAGAGCGACGACCTCGCTTATCGCCTGGCCCGGCGCAACGCGCACAACGCCGATGCGGCGCTGTCGACGACGCTGGCGAACATGCTGATGGAGCCGGGGCATTTCCGGAAGGAAGCGGATGTCGGCTTCCGCTTTCTGGTGCTGTCGCACACCTTGCTCAGTTATCTGTCAGGGCTGGGCGCGCATCGCGAGACTCAGTTGCCGGCCGATGTGCGCGAACATTTGATTGACGGTGCCGGCGTGAAACTGGCGGCGAGCATCGATGAAATCGCCCAAGGGCTGGCGAGCAAGCAGCCGGTGGCGATTCAGAGTGATGAAGAAGAAGCGCTGGCCAATGAGCTGGAGCAGATGCCGGATGAGATTGATGAGGGGCAGCGGTTGGTACAGACGCAACTGGCACTGATCTGCCGGCAGCTTGGGCCGTTGCGCACGCTGGCGGCGCACCTTATCAAAGACACTGCCGAGGTTTGAGGTGGCCGGACTGGCCTCACATCCCATGCTGCCTCAGCAATTTGTCATAACTGCCATCCGCCTTCATCGCCTCAATCGCCTTATCAAACCCCGCGACAATCTGCTCATGCTGCGGATTCTTCAGGCTCACCAAGATATGCAGGCTGTTCTCGCTCAACGGCTTGGGCAAAAACTCCACGGCACTGCGCACTTTCGGTGATTCCCGTGCCAGGTAATGCCGCGCGACATATTCATCTTCCAGCGTCAGCTTGACCCGATCCGCCGCGAGCATACGCACCGCCATCGCAAAGTTATGCACAGGGACTTTCTGCAACGCGGTATCGGCATCGAACGGCGGCGAGTAGGCGTAACCGCGTACCACGGCAATCGGATAAGTGTGCAGTTGCTGCAAGTTGTTGTATTCGAGCGGCGTGTCTTTGCGCTTGAGGAAGCGGATGCGATTAACCAGATACTCACCGGAAAATTGCCCGAATTTCGTGCGCTCATCGTTGTACCAGGCGTTGACCAGCACATCGTAGCGTCCCTCACCGACACCCAGCAGCGCCCGCGCCCATGGCACTTGCTCATAGTCGCTGGCATAACCGGCCCGAGCCAGCGCAGTGCTGACAATGTCGGTGGCCAGACCGCCGTTGACCAGCGTGTCGTCAGTAAAGGGCGGCCAGATATCAAACACCAGCCGCAGCTTTTCGGCTGCAGCGGCTTGGGCCAGCAAGAGCAATCCGATCAAAGCAAAAGCTCGATGCAGTCGCGGCATGCTTGAAAATCCTTAGCGGGCGGCACGCCCGGCGTGTTTCCAGTCAAAACCCCAAGGCCCCGTACCGGCAAAACCCAGGCCCTAACATTAGCTCATTGCAGCCAGTGCACAGGGCTCCCCAGCAGATTACACAAAGAAGTCACCGGTGCGAGAAAGGAATGATGGCATTTTGACCTTTGTCACAGACTCTTACGCCATACAGACATCTTTCGCGCCTGCGCTTAGTATCGGGCGACACGTTCAAGGAATCGGAAAATGACAATCGAATGGGTCTGCAAACATCACAGCGACTTGGGCAAAGAACAGCTCTACGCCCTTTTGAAGCTGCGCTCGGAAGTGTTCGTGGTCGAACAGAAATGCGCCTATCCGGACCTCGACGGCCAGGACCTGGACGGCGACACCTACCACCTGATGGGTTGGGAGGATGACCAGTTGATGGCGTATCTGCGCCTGCTGGACCCGGAGTCCCAGGGCGGCGACGTGGTCATCGGCCGCGTGATCACCGCGCCACAAGGACGGGGCAAAGGGCTGGGGCACGAGATGATGGAGCAGGCGCTGAAACAGGCCGAGAAACACTGGCCGCAGGTGCCAATCTATCTGTCGGCGCAGGCGCATTTGCAGGGGTATTACGGCAAGTACGGGTTTGTGGCGGCGGGTGAGGAATATCTGGAGGATGACATTCCACATATCGGGATGCGGCGCGCTTAAGGGCCTTTTCGCGAGCAGGCTCGCTCCCACATTTGGAATGCATTTTCCTGTGGGAGCGAGCCTGCTCGCTATGGCGTCAGCCCAATCAACTCAGGACTCAGGGATATTCCAGCACTGCCTTGATCTGCCGCAAATTCCTCTCGATCCACCCCCGATCAATCGCCCCCCACTCGCGAATCCGATAACGCCCGGCATGGTTGCGAGCGCCCTCTTCCTGTTCGAACTCACAGACGATATCCAGATCCGCCAGCGCGGCAATCGTGTCCTGCGCCGTGCGCCGGGGCATGCCGGTGACTTCGGTCAGCGTCGGCACACTCGGAGCCAGACCGCTGTCGATCAGGTAAGCCACATACAAGCGGCGATAGAAACTGCTTTTGGTCTTGCTTACGTCCATCCACACCTTCCTGGTTGCGACTGTTGTTATTGCATGTCCCGCCACGTCAGATACACCCGCAGATCAAACTCGACCTGGTGATACCCCGGCAGCATGTGCTCACACAATTTATAAAACGCCTTGTTGTGATCCGACTCTTTGAAGTGCGCCAGCTCATGCACGACGATCATTTTCAGAAAGTCCGGCGCGGCGTCCTTGAACAGCGAGGCGATACGAATCTCTTTCTTGGCCTTGAGCTTGCCGCCCTGCACGCGTGAAACCGTGGTGTGCAGACCAAGGGCGCGGTGGGTCAGGTCGAGGCGGTTGTCGAACAGCACTTTGTCGATGGCCGGAGCATTACGCAGGTATTCCTGCTTCAGATCCAGCGCGTAGCTGTACAACGCCTTGTCGCTCTGCACGTCATGCCGCCCCGAGTAACGTTGATCCAGGTATTCACCCAGACGCCCGTCGGCGATCAGTTGGCGCACCTGATCCTGCAATGGCGCGGGATAGGCCTGGAGGTACTTCAACACAGTCATGGACGGGCGACACGGTTCGAAAAAGGTGCGCCAGTGTAGCGAATTCAACCGGGCAACGCGCTCCAGTCAAACGGCTCGGCGAAGCTGGCAGCATCCTCGGCGATCAATGGACGCGCGACGAGGAAGCCTTGCACATATTCGCAGCCGTGAGCTTGCAGCCATTGGTATTGCTCGATGGTCTCGACACCCTCGGCAATCACCAGCAAACCGTACTGCTTGCACAGACTGATGACTGTGCTCACCAGTGAAGCGTCCCGCGACGAATCAGGCAATCGGGCGATGAGGTGCCGGTCGAGCTTGAGCGTGTCCAGTTCCAGATCGCGCAGATGCGCCAGTGAACAAGGCCCGGAGCCGAAGTCATCCAGCGCCACACGCACCCCGAGATTGCGCAACAGGCGCAGCTGTTTGCGGGTTTCGTCAGGGTTTTGCATCAAGGCTTCTTCGGTCACCTCGACCTCCAGTTGCCGTGGCTGCAAAGAATGCCGCTCCATGACCTGGCGTAACTCGGTGACCAGATTCGGCAGGCTGAACTGGGTGTTGCTCAAACTCACGCCGAGCACCAGATCTTCGGCAAACAGGGTTTCCCAGGCTTTGCGCTGCCCGGCGCCGCGATGATAAATCCAGCTGCCGAGGCGACTGATCAGCCGCGCCTCTTCCAGCAATGGCAAAAACAGACCCGGCGGCACATCACCCACGCTCGGGTGCTGCCAGCGCAACAACGCCTCAAAGCCACGAATCTGGCCGCTGTCGATGGCCACCTGCGGTTGATAGACCAGGTTGAAATCACGGTTTTCGATGGCGGCGCGCACGCTCTCTTCCAGCATCAGACGCGAACGCGCCCGACCGTTCATTTCATGATCGTAAAAGCGATATTGCTGACGCCCGGCACGCTTGGCTTCGTACATGGCAATGTCAGAGGCGCGCAGCAGACCGTCGAGGTTCGATCCGCAATCAGGGTATGTCGCGATACCGATACTGGCGCCCAGCGCGATATCCAGCCCTTCGATTTGCTGACAGATCGACACTCGCTCGATGAGTTTCTCGGCAATCTTCGCCGCCTGCTCGGGAAACTCCAGATCCAGCAGCGCGGTAAATTCATCACCACCCATGCGCGCCAGAATATCGAACGGCCGCAGACACGCCTTCAACTGCTCGGACACCCAGCGCAACACACGGTCGCCAGCATCATGGCCGAGGGAGTCGTTGACCCGTTTGAAGCCGTCCAGATCCAGATACAGCAGCACCCAACTGCTGTCGCTGCGCTCACCGCGCAACAGCAGGTTCTCAACGGTCTGGTAGAAACCGCGACGGTTGAGTAAACCGGTCAGCGGATCGGTGACGGCCTGAAATTCCAGTTGCTGATGCAGATGGCGCACCACCGACATGTCCAGCACCGTGACCACCATCGCCTGTTGTTCGGAAGGTAAAGGCGCACAGGACAGCGCCACCGGCACCTGCTGACCCGGCGCGGTGCGCAGCAGCGCATCGTGCAGCCGCAGGGTTTCGCCGCGCTGATAGCTTGTACGGAATTCGGAATCGGCCCACACGGGAATGTGCGGTTTCTGCAGGTAATCGAGAAACTCCTTACCGTCCAACTCCTTCACCGGCGCATTGAGCAACCGTGAGATCGCCGGATTAGCAAAGCGAATCAAGCCGTCCTCGCCCAAAACCAGAATGCCCTCGGCGGCGTTATCCAGCACCGAAGCATTGAAGGCCCGGGCGGATTCCAGATCCCGGCTCAGGCGCTGCAAGGCCCGGCGATTGCGCTGATGCTCAAGCAACGCCTGCACTTTGGGCTTGAGAATCTGCGGATCGAACGGTTTGAACAGGTAATCCACCGCGCCACTGGCGTAGCCCTTGATCACGGCGTCCTGGGATTGTTCGTTAGCGGTCAGGAAGATGATCGGCGTAAGCCGCGTACGTTGACTGCCGCGCATCAGTCGCGCGACTTCAAAGCCGTCCATGCCCGGCATCTGCACGTCCAGCAGCACCAGATCGACGTCGTGTTCGAGGAGGATATTCAGCGCCTCGAAACCGGAGGCGGCGGTCAGCACGTGCCAATCCTGACGCTGCAGCAACGCGCGCATGCTGATCAGGTTTTCAGGGTAATCATCAACGATCAAAAGGACAGAGTTGCCTTCACCTGGCTGGGGTTGCGCGCATTCCATGCTGCTTCTCTTATCGGGACCACAGGCGGTTTTCCGGTTAAAACCGTACACATACTGAGCCATCACTCTAGTCGCGGATCGACAAAAGCAGTAGCTGTCATCAGGCCATCATTTAACCAATGGCAGGTTTAGCCGACTAACGGTCACTCCTGTAGCCCGCTAAAACCGGGATAGATGGCATTTCGACAGGATGTTGACGTCAATCGTCCGCCGGACGGCGGTTAACAAAAAATCCCTCTACGCTTATAAAGGCCGCCCCAAAACGCGCGGGCTAGAGCTTCTGGCACGCGCGTGCAGCGAAAATTGAGTGGAAGAACCGACATGATCGATCTCGCAACCTGGAACCTCAGCGTTCCCGTTGGCAGCCCGCCATACACCGTCGAAACCTCCAAACTGGTGAAAGGCTTCAAGGATCAGTACTTCCATTCCGACACCGGCACCCTGTTCTTCTGGTCACCGGTGACCGGGTCAAAAACCGAAAACGCCATCTACCCCCGCACCGAACTGCGCGAAACCTATAGCAACGGCACCCTGCGCAATTGGTACTACCCCGACGCCGACAACCTGCTGCGCGCGACCCTCACGGTCAACAAAGTGCCGAGCTCCGGCAAAATCGTCATCGGCCAGATCCACGCCTATGAAAGCCAGAAGCCGATGCTCAAACTCGAATACCAGTACAAGACCAAAACCGAAACCGGCAACCTGGTGATCAAAGTTCGCATGCATCCCGATGACGACGAAAGCCGCGTCATCACCCTCGCCACCGGGGTCAAACTCGATCGCGAATTCAACTACCTCATCCACTTAAGCCCCGGCGGCGCACTGGGCGTAAGTGCGGCGGGTTATCAGTGGGATTCGCAGATCAGCGCGACGTGGCGCAACAAGCCGTTGTATTTCAAGGCTGGGGTTTATGTGCAGGACAATACGGGGTACACGAGTGAGGGTGGGCAGGTGACGTTTAGCAAACTCGATATCGATCACGACAAATAATCCCCGCATTTAAACGGCGTTGTTTAGATCGGTCGGCGGTTACTTCCGGATGCCTACAACAGCTTGCGTCGTTGCCTACGGGTACGCCAGAATCCGCCGGCTTGTGCGCCTGGAGGGCCATCGGTAACTTGATTCGCGTCACTGATTTCCAGTGACCGGGTTTAGTAGCCCGTGGTTTCAAGCTTGGTGCACAAGCATCTGTCAGTCAGGGATTTCGATTCCTGCGCTTGATGGTAGCTGTGCGCAGGGCACCTTCGGGTGCGCCGGCTTGCTCGAAACCCCGGTCTACTAACCTGCGTACAGTTGCCTCCACTTTGATTAGTAGCCAGAGAGGGGGCACTCCAATAAGGTTTCGAGCAAATGACTAAATCAACGCCTCATCCGCCGGTCACCGACCCGGCATCCCCTTACGAATCCCCCAACTCAAAAAGATTCCACGACGCCGCCGAGCGCGCCCTCGACCACTACCTCAACCCCGCCGCAGCCATCATGGCCAGCACTCACGAACCCGAGGCCATGTACCTCGCCAACCCGAAGTACAACACCGAATCCCTGCTGGCCAACGCCAGCGAAACCCTGAGTTCAGCCAGCGAAATGCTCAACAACTTCGCTGCGATGCTCGACACCTCGCACCGCAAGACTGCGCTGGGCATCGCGCAGGTGGTCATGCTCGGTGAACTGGCGGTGAATCAGGCGCTGGATCATGTTGAGTTGAAGGAGTAGTCACCCAAAAAGAACCCGCATTTATGCGGGTTCTCTGATGACAGGCTTACTTGCTGTCTTTCGGAAGTTTAACAGGTGCCGGACCTCTGGATTTGATCAGGTTTTCGGGTTGCGGTTTCGGATCAACTGGAAGAGTGCCGGGTGCCGCGCCTTTTGGTGTTACATCCTTAGTAGCCATCGCTGTGTACTCCATCACAAGGTGAAGTTTCATTTTGTGAGCATCACCAATGGCCGTCCACTGTCAGATCTGACAGTTCGTAATACTCATTTGAAATAATCCCGACATCGATTAGTCCCAAAAGCTCAGAAGCTCGATGCATAGGATGCTTCAATAGCCATCCACAAAAAAACCGCCTCTCGGCGGGTTTCTTGAATAAGCGGGTTAGCGCTCAGGCTTAGTTAATCCTGAATTTCAAATCAGCATTCACACTTTCGCAATAACCGTGACTGAATCATGACGAAATAAATTTATCCCTTTCACGCTTCCTGCTTAGTTACTTTTTCCAGCCATTTTGACCAGCCCACACAATATGCTTATTTCTTTTTAACGGGCCACTCATCGCAAAAATATCTCTACACCTGTCAACTCTGACAGGTGACGAATTACATGCTGCCTCATAACCTCAGGATCGAAACATCAGAAAAACGGATGGAAAAATAACCCATTCACTGCTCATCAAAAAATAAAGGAGAAATACCATGGGCCAGATCAACCCGAATGGTACTTATAGAGGTCGCGTATACGATGCCGGCGAGAGCCATGAAGCCACACTTAAAATAACTTCTTCAGATCCACAGACGGGCAACATAAGCCAAGGCAGCATGGAGTATTACGGGCTTAGCTTCAAAGTTAATGGAAGTTTCACGTATGAAAATTTAACGGATGAATCCGCTGTATCCTTTAATCTTCGAGCAGAAGCAGGGAGCCCTGAACACAACGTGTTCAGCATCAGTTTGAGATCGCCTGACAGAAACCATTCCAAGTTAGACGGAACCGTTCGGGTTGATCGCGGCGGCCCGAATGTAGGTAAAACTTACAACATCACCTTTACAAAAAGCTGAGATCTTCTATCAAACGCAAAAAACCCGTCTAACGACGGGTTTTTATTACCGCTGAAACAGTGAGCAATCAGTTAACCTTAGCGTTCAACTCACCCTTCAAATAACGCTGGTACATCGCTTCCAACGAGATCGGTTTGATCTTCGAAGCATTACCGGCAGTGCCGAACGCTTCATAACGAGCGATACAAACATCGCGCATCGCAGTCACGGTCGCGCCGAAGAATTTACGTGGGTCGAATTCGCTCGGGTTGGTGGCCATCAGGCGACGCATGGCGCCGGTGGATGCCAGACGCAGGTCGGTATCGATGTTGACCTTGCGCACGCCGTACTTGATGCCTTCGACGATTTCTTCAACCGGCACGCCGTAGGTTTCTTTGATGTCGCCGCCGTACTGGTTGATGATCGCCAGCCACTCTTGTGGAACCGAAGAGGAACCGTGCATCACCAGGTGGGTGTTGGGGATGCGTTTGTGGATTTCCTTGATGCGGTCGATGGCCAACACGTCGCCGGTAGGCGGCTTGGTGAACTTGTAGGCGCCGTGGCTGGTGCCGATGGCAATGGCCAGGGCATCAACTTGAGTCTTCTTGACGAAGTCAGCGGCTTCTTCCGGGTCGGTCAGCATTTGGCTGTGATCCAGAACGCCTTCAGCGCCGATGCCGTCTTCTTCACCGGCCATGCCGGTTTCCAGCGAACCCAGGCAACCCAGTTCGCCCTCTACCGATACGCCGCAAGCGTGAGCCATGGCCACGGTTTGCTGAGTAACGCGCACGTTGTACTCGTAATCGGTCGGGGTCTTGCCGTCTTCGCCGAGGGAACCGTCCATCATCACCGAGCTGAAGCCCAGTTGGATCGAGCGCTGGCAGACGTCAGGGCTGGTGCCGTGGTCTTGATGCATGCACACCGGGATGTGCGGGAACTCTTCGATCGCGGCCAGGATCAGGTGACGCAGGAATGGCGCGCCGGCGTATTTGCGAGCGCCGGCCGAAGCCTGGACGATCACCGGGGAGTCAGTCTTGTCAGCGGCTTCCATGATGGCGCGCATCTGCTCAAGGTTGTTGACGTTGAAAGCTGGAACGCCGTAGCCGAATTCGGCTGCGTGGTCCAACATCTGGCGCATGCTGATAAGTGCCATTGTGTGTGTCTCTCCCGGTTGAGGGTCGTTAATCGTGCCAGCCTGCCGGAGCGGCGGCGGCTATTCAAGTGATTGCAGATCGGGGGTCGAAGCCCGGTCTGGTGATTCGATAAAGCAAATTCTGTATTACTGCGCCTTGCAGCCGCGGCCGATCAGGTCATTGGTAGCGACCCAGTACACCAGGCCTTCGTTACCCTTGATGTGAAACGCCAGCATGCCGTCGCTGTACAGCGTGCCCGAGGCGCCCGGCTCTTCTTTCAGGCGATAGACCTGATCACCGCCACCCAGTCGAACATCGACTTCTTTCTGGCCGGCATCGGTGTAACGCCACAGCACTTTGGCCTGGCTGTCGCAGGTCCAGGTGGTCCAGTTATCCGTGGGGGCGGACGACTGAAACAGGTTCAACTGCGCGCAACCGCCCAACAATGCCAACGCCGCAATGGCGATCAAGCCTTTCATCCGTGTTCCTCGACTGACGGCGCACGCCGCCAGCCCTGAGTTAAGAGTCAGACCCGTCAAGGACAACCATGTTCCTTGGCCGGGGTTTGCGCTTCGTATTTGTCCAGACCGTCCGGCCCCGAGCGCTTGTTCAGCACCGGGTTGGTTTCGGCCTGCCAGTCGGCCTGATAACAGCCCTTCTGCGACTCGCTGGGTGCCGGTGTCGCTTCGGCCTTCGGGTTACTCCCGCAGGCCGCCAGCGTACCGGTCAGCAACAACAATGCTAACGACTTGACCATGTGACCACTCCTTTGCCTGGCCTGACGGGCGGCCTCAGGCCTTGGCCCGGCTTTCCAGGACTTCTACGGCAGGCAGCACTTTGCCTTCGACGAATTCGAGGAACGCGCCGCCACCGGTGGAAATGTAGGAGATTTGCTCAGCCACGCCATATTTATCGATGGCGGCCAGGGTGTCGCCACCGCCAGCAATCGAGAATGCGGAACTGTCAGCAATGGCTTGGGCCAGCACTTTGGTGCCGTTGCCGAACTGATCGAATTCGAACACGCCGACCGGACCGTTCCACAGAATGGTTTTCGACGACTTCAGCAGTTCAGCGAAGTTGGCTGCGGTTTGCGGGCCAATATCCAGAATCATGTCGTCGGCAGCGACGTCAGCGATCAGCTTGACGGTGGCTTCAGCGCTTTCAGCGAACTCCTTGGCGCACACCACATCGACCGGCAACGGCACGCTGACCTTGGCGGCGATGGCGCGCGCGGTGTCCAGCAGGTCCGGCTCGTACAGCGACTTGCCAACCGGGTGACCGGCTGCGGCGAGGAAGGTGTTGGCGATGCCGCCGCCGACGATCAGTTGATCGCAGATCTGGCTCAGGCTGTTCAATACGTCGAGTTTGGTCGAGACCTTGGAGCCAGCAACGATGGCAGCCATTGGCTTGGCCGGAGCACCCAGGGCTTTGCCCAGTGCATCCAGTTCAGCGGCCAGCAGCGGGCCGGCGGCGGCGATTTTGGCGAACTTGGCCACGCCGTGGGTTGAACCCTCGGCGCGGTGAGCGGTGCCGAACGCGTCCATCACGAACACGTCGCACAGCGCGGCGTATTGCTGGGCCAGCTCGTCGGCGTTCTTTTTCTCGCCCTTGTTGAAGCGCACGTTTTCGAACAGCACGATGTCGCCGGCCTTGACGTCAACGCCGCTCAGGTAATCGGCCACCAGCGGCACTTCACGGCCCAAGGCCTTGCTCAGGTAGTCGGCGACTGGCTTGAGGCTGTTCTCGGCAGAGAACTCGCCTTCGGTCGGACGGCCAAGGTGCGAGCAGACCATCACGGCCGCGCCTTTTTCCAGGGCCAGCTTGATGGTCGGCAGCGAAGCCAGGATACGCGCGTCGCTGGTGACAACACCGTCCTTGACTGGGACGTTGAGGTCTTCGCGGATCAATACGCGCTTACCTTGCAGATCGAGGTCGGACATCTTCAACACGGTCATGGGTCGCACTTCCTACGGTTTTTTTGAAGTTGCTGTTTGCAGATAGTGGTCTGCAACGTCCAGCATTCGGTTGGCAAAACCCCATTCGTTGTCGAACCAGGCCAGGATGTTCACCAGTTTTGGGCCGGAGACACGGGTCTGACTGGCATCGACGATGGCCGAATGTGGGTCATGGTTGAAATCACAGCTGGCATGAGGCAATTCGGTATAGGCCAAAAGTCCTTTGAGCGGGCCGCTGGTGGCGGCTTCGCGCAGGATCCGGTTGACCTCGTTCGCGTCGGTCGCCGTGGCGGTCTGCATCGTGATGTCGAGGCAGGACACGTTGACCGTCGGCACGCGTACGGCTTTGGCCTGAATTCGCCCGGCAAGTTCCGGCAGCAGGCGCTCGATACCGCGCGCCAGACCAGTGGACACCGGGATCACCGACTGGAACGCCGAACGGGTGCGGCGCAGGTCTTCGTGGTGATAGGCGTCGATCACCGGCTGATCGTTCATCGCCGAGTGAATCGTGGTGATCGACACGTAATCGAGGCCGATCGCCTTGTCGAGCAGACGCAACAGCGGCACGCCGCAGTTGGTGGTGCACGAGGCGTTGGACACCAGCAGCTCATCGCCGGTCAGGCAATCCTGATTGACGCCGTAGACGATGGTGGCGTCGACATCCGCCTCGCTGGCCATCGGCTGCGAGAACAGCACGCGTGGCGCACCGGCGTCGAGGAAACGCTGGCCGTCGGCACGGGTGTGGTAAGCGCCGGAGCATTCCAGCACCAGATCGACGCCAAGCGACGCCCAATCGATGCCTTCGGGGGTGGCACTGCGCAGGACCTTCACGCAGTCGCCATTAATATGCAGACAATCGCCTTCAACCCGTACTTCGCCGGGAAAGCGGCCGTGGGTGGAGTCAAAGCGTGTCAGGTATTCGATGCTGGCCATGTCGGCCAGATCGTTGATCGCGACAATTTCAAACCCGGCCTTTTCGCCTCGCTCAAACAACGCACGCAAGACGCAACGACCAATCCGGCCGTAGCCGTTGAGTGCAACTTTGTAAGGACGCGGTTGAGGCATGGGGTTCTCGATTACCGTGGTGAATCAGGCAGTGCGATGCTGCCTGAACCAACACTTTCGCGAGCAGGCTCGCTCCCACAGGGAAATGCATTCCAATGTGGGAGCGAGCCTGCTCGCGAAGGCGTCAGTCCAGACGACGCGACTTCTGGATCAGTCTTCCAGCAGCTCTTCAGCCTGACCCAGGATGTTTTCCAGGGTGAAGCCGAACTCTTCGAACAGTGCCGAAGCCGGAGCCGACTCACCGTAGGTGGTCATACCGATCACGCGTCCTTCCAGACCCACGTACTTGAACCAGAAGTCGGCGTGAGCCGCTTCGATCGCGATACGTGCGCTGACCTGCAACGGCAGAACGGCTTGCTTGTAGCCGGCATCCTGAGCGTCGAACACGCTGGTGCATGGCATGGAAACCACGCGCACCTTGCGGCCCTGCTCGGTCAGTTTGTCGTAGGCCTGAACCGCCAGCCCCACTTCCGAACCGGTGGCGATCAGGATCAGCTCAGGCTCGCCTGCGCAGTCCTTCAACACATAGCCACCGCGGCTGATGTCGGCGATCTGGCCGGCACCGCGCTCTTGGTGCTGCAGGTTCTGACGCGAGAAGATCAGCGCCGATGGGCCGTCCTTGCGCTCCAGAGCGTTTTTCCAGGCC
The DNA here is from genome assembly GCF_044743385.1 of Pseudomonas sp. NPDC087639. Lineage (NCBI taxonomy): Bacteria > Pseudomonadati > Pseudomonadota > Gammaproteobacteria > Pseudomonadales > Pseudomonadaceae > Pseudomonas > Pseudomonas sp. NPDC087639. The sequence continues at coordinate 25,162 of NZ_JBIUWI010000073.1, forward strand.
ACCGCCGATTCAACGGCATCGGCTGGACGCCAGGTGTCGAGATTCGGCGTGGTGCGCAGGCTGGTCAGTTGCTCGATCGGCTGGTGCGTCGGGCCGTCTTCGCCCAGACCGATGGAGTCGTGGGTGTAGACATGGATCACGCGCTTCTTCATCAGTGCCGACATGCGCACGGCGTTGCGAGCGTATTCCATGAACATCAGGAAGGTCGCGCCGTAAGGCACGAGGCCGCCGTGCAGAGTGACGCCGTTCATGATTGCGGTCATGCCGAATTCGCGCACGCCGTAGTACATGTAGTTGCCGCTGGCATCTTCAGCGCTGACGCCTTTGCAACCTTTCCACAGGGTCAGGTTGGAACCGGCCAGGTCAGCCGAACCGCCAAGCAGTTCCGGCAGCAAAGGGCCGAAGGCGTTCAGGGTGTTCTGGCTGGCTTTTCGGCTGGCGATGGTTTCGCCTTTGGCGGCCACTTCAGCGATGTACGCCGAGGCTTTTTCCGAGAAGTCGGACGGCAGTTCACCGCTCAGACGACGGATCAGTTCGTTGGCTTCGGTCGGGAACGCAGCGGAGTAAGCAGCGAAACGCTGATCCCACTCGGCTTCAACCGCGCGGCCAGATTCTTTGGCATCCCATTCGGCATAGATGTCGGCCGGGATTTCGAACGGGCCGTGGTTCCAGTTCAGCGCCTGACGGGTCAGAGCGATTTCCGCGTCACCCAGTGGGGCGCCGTGGCAGTCTTCTTTACCCTGCTTGTTCGGCGAACCGAAACCGATGGTGGTCTTGCAGCAGATCAGGGTCGGCTGCGCGCTCTTGCGAGCGGTTTCGATGGCGGTCTTGATCTCTTCCGGGTCGTGACCGTCAACGTTGCGGATCACCTGCCAGTTGTAGGCTTCGAAACGCTTCGGGGTGTCATCGGTGAACCAGCCTTCGACTTCGCCGTCGATGGAGATACCGTTGTCATCGTAGAAGGCGATCAGCTTGCCCAGGCCCAAAGTACCGGCAAGGGAAGCGACTTCGTGGGAAATGCCTTCCATCATGCAGCCATCACCCAGGAACACGTAGGTGTGGTGGTCAACGATGTTGTGGCTCGGACGGTTGAACTGCGCCGCCAGGACTTTTTCTGCCAGGGCGAAACCCACAGCATTGGCCAGACCCTGACCCAGCGGGCCGGTGGTGGTCTCGACGCCCGGGGTGTAGCCGAATTCCGGGTGGCCCGGGGTGCGGCTGTGCAGTTGACGGAACTGCTTGAGGTCTTCGATCGACAGGTCGTAACCGGTCAGGTGCAGCAGCGAGTAGATCAACATCGAGCCATGGCCGTTGGACAGCACGAAGCGGTCACGATCGGCGAATGATGGATTGCTCGGGTTGTGCTTGAGGTAGTCGCGCCAAAGCACTTCGGCAATATCTGCCATACCCATAGGGGCACCGGGATGGCCGCTGTTGGCTTTTTGCACGGCATCCATGCTGAGGGCACGAATGGCGTTGGCACGCTCACGACGGCTAGGCATCGCTGATCTCCTGGGTGTGAATAAACTGGAACGGAAAAAAGGAGGGCATTTTCCCTCACCGGAGCGCCTCGGGGCAATGACAGATAGTCATGCAGAGGCGTTTTTCCAATGGATAGCGGCGGTTTCTGTTGGTGAAACCTTTCCGCTGCTCGTTTGTAGAGTTAACCATCTCGTGAGAAGTGCCATCTATCGAGCAATATCAAAACTTTTTGATATTGCTCTTGCAGGGATTTAACCCCGTCTCTAGACTGCTGCCCCATGAACTTACGCGCGCCTTCCATTAGCCATGACGATTGCGACGAGCTGGCGGCCCTGTGCAAGGCCGGCGGCGATCCGTTGCGGCTGAATGTATTGCGCGCGCTGGCCAATGATTCGTTTGGTGTACTGGAACTGGCACAGATTTTCGGCATTGGTCAGTCCGGTATGAGTCACCACCTCAAGGTCTTGGCGCAAGCCGAGCTGGTGGCAACTCGCCGTGAAGGCAACGCGATTTTCTATCGTCGCGCCCTGCCCCATACCGAACTGCTGGGCGGCAAGTTGCACGCAGCGTTGTTAGAAGAAGTCGACAATCTGGCGCTGCCGGATGCCGTGCAGGCTCGCATCGCTCAAGTGCACGGGCAACGTGCTGCGGCCAGCCAGGACTTTTTCGCCCGGGTCGCGGAGAAATTCCGCGCCCAGCAAGACTTGATTGCCGGCCTGCCGCAGTACCGCGAAAGCGTGCTGGCCCTGCTCGACAAACTGAGCTTCAGTGGCGCTGCCACGGCCATTGAAGTCGGCCCCGGTGATGGTGCTTTTCTGCCGGAACTGGCGCGCCGTTTCAGCACCGTAACCGCGCTGGACAACAGCCCGGCGATGCTCGAACTGGCGCGTCAGGTATGTGAACGTGAACGACTGGCTAACGTCAGCCTGCAATTGGCCGATGCATTGAACGGCAGCAGCCTTCAGGCCGATTGCGTGGTACTGAATATGGTCTTGCACCATTTCGCCGCGCCGGCCGAAGCGCTCAAGCACATGGCCGACCTGCTGCAACCGGGCGGTAGCCTGCTCGTGACAGAGTTATGTAGCCACAACCAGAGTTGGGCCA
>NZ_JBIUWI010000074.1:0-3078 GCF_044743385.1 Pseudomonas sp. NPDC087639
CGGCTATCGAACTCCGGTAGCCATGGAAGCCTTGGCAGCATGAGAAATGACCTTAACCCTATAACCGTGTCCAGTATCGTTTGACCAGATCAACCCTAACCCTCTCCCGGAGGGAGAGGGGACTGACCGAGATGAATATTTAAGTTACGTCGACCTGAAATATCGAGCCGTACTCAAGCCTTGAAGAGCCCCCAATCGGCTCCCTTCCCCCTCGCCCCCCTGGGGGAGAGGGCTGGGGTGAGGGGGATGGATCTTCCAGACAACCCGAATCCAGAACCTGCACACATGAAAAAGCCCGGAGCCATCACTGGCACCGGGCTTTTTTACATCAGCCGAAAGACTTACTCAGCGAGAACCTGCCCAACAGTCGGGTCCTTGAACAGACGCGTCAACGCATCGCTCAACACGTCACTCACCAGTTTGGTGTTGGTTTCCTGATTCGGCGCCATGCCGAAACGCTGGTCCAGCGATGCGCCGTAACGGCCGCTGTAGCGGCGGTTGGCGTTCTGTACGTCGGAGCGGAAGGTTGCGCCGATGGTGGCTTCGGTCACGTACATGCCTTCTTTAGGCGACTGATATTTCAGTTCCGCCAGGGTCACGGTCAACTGGGGAGCATTCGGCGCGTTGTTGGTCGGGGTGAACCCGAGCAGACGCACGGCGGCTTCAGCCTGAGCCTGCAACTTCGGCAGGATCTGCTCGCGTTGCACGGTGATGGCGCTGGTTTCCGGGTAAAGACCACCACGGGTGCCCAGGGTTGGCGACGGACGACCGTCAACCACACGTACTACCACAGGCTGGCCACGGCCGACCGCTGGCAATTGCGTGGTCAGCTTCGGTTCCGGACTCAGTTGTTGCGGGCTGTGGGCGCAGCCGGCCAGAGTCAAACCGGCCACAGTGATCAAACCGAACAACAGGCGTTGCAACATGCTCTTCTCTCCAGAATCAGGCACAAACAGGCCGGCAGTATAGCGGTGGGCCACTGCGGGTCACCAGCATCGCGAGGTGAATACTGAAATGTCTGACAAACCCTGTCGAAAGCGGTTCCTGTCACACATTCTTCACCGCCCATACACCTTGACGTCACGGGTCGCTGGCAATCTTCAAACCAGTCCTCCAACAAGGTACTCGGCCATGCGTTATCTGATCTCGTTGTTCGCCCCACGCCCACTGCACCGCAGCTTCGCCCTGCTCGATCGTAACGGCCATTGTCAGGCGTTCAAGCAGTGCAGCCTGCAACCGATGGGCGATGGCTGGGTGGAAATCGAAGAAATCCGCCTGCAGTGGTTGAACCAGCCGCTGCCCGCCAGCGCCCGGGTCGTACCGCGACAAATGCGCGCACGGGCTCAAGTGCAGTTGACCATCTGACCGGACGGCTAATAAAAGTCATTAAACACAACCAACTCCGCGCATTTCTTCGATACAATCTCCCCCCGATTATAAGGACGTCTCCTGATCGGGCCCCGCAACAGCGTCAATGCGCTTGCATCGACATCAAAAATCGCCCACAGAGAGCCGCCCACACAGATCGAGTGAAGTTGGCGCGCTTGCCTGTTCTTCCGGCAAAACCCCGCTTTTCGCGAATCTGCAGAGCTGTCATGACGCTCGGTCACTGAGCTGTTTTGCCTTCACGGGCACGGTGCCAGGCTTCGACAGCCCTTTTTTGAGGTTCACGTCTTCAAAAGAGCGTGAAAAAAACGGGTTTTCACAACTTCACAAGAGTGTGGCGAGCAAATGAATAGTTTTGCGTCTGAACATGCACCATTAGCGTCTGAAACAGCCCAACGACACAGGACCGGGTACACCTCGAATATCGGAGCCTGAAGCCTGTCCGCTACGGATTTGGTTGCACAAAATGGATGTCTCGACCATAAGTCGAATTGCCAGCCGCGCGCTGAGATGAGTTCATGGAACTCTTGAAGCCTGGCCGCATGCATCCATCGAAGTTGCGAAAAATTGCGAAGATTCGGACATGGCGAACTGACCATCGTTACCTGGGGCACCACTGAACTGCCCCTGAACGCCTGGCAGCCATGCCGACAATTTGGTGCTGCAGATTTTGGAGACGCGTTAAATGGCGCATAACGAAGCAGTCGACGTAGTACTGGTTGGGGCCGGCATCATGAGTGCCACCCTTGCCGTGCTGCTCAAAGAGCTAGATCCGGCGATCAAGCTGGAAGTTGTCGAGCTGATGGATTCCGGTGCTGCGGAGAGTTCCAACCCGTGGAACAACGCCGGTACCGGTCACGCTGGCCTGTGCGAGCTGAACTACACGCCGCAGGCTGCCGATGGCAGCGTCGACATCAAGAAAGCCGTGCACATCAACACCCAGTTCGAAGTGTCCAAGCAGTTCTGGTCGTACCTGACCAAGAAAGGCACCTTCGGCTCGTGCAAGTCCTTCATCAGCCCGGTGCCGCACCTGAGTTTTGTCCAGGGTGACAAAGGCGTTTCGTTCCTCAAGGAACGCTTTGACGTGTTGAGCAAGCACCATGCTTTCTCCGACATGGAATACACCGAAGACAAAGCCAAGATGGCCGAGTGGATGCCGCTGATGATGCCGGGCCGCTCGCCGGACGAAGTGCTCGCTGCCACCCGCGTGATGAACGGCACCGACGTCAACTTCGGCGCCCTGACCAATCAGTTGCTCAAGCACCTGACCAGCGCACCCGACGCCCAGGTCAAATACTGCAAGCGCGTGACTGGCCTCAAGCGTAACGGCAACGGCTGGACCGTCAGCATCAAGGACGTCAACAGCGGCAGCAGCCGTGAAGTCGACGCCAAATTCGTCTTCCTCGGCGCCGGTGGCGCGGCACTGCCGTTGCTGCAAGCCTCTGGAATCGAAGAAAGCAAAGGCTTCGGTGGCTTCCCGATCAGCGGCCAGTGGCTGCGTTGCGACAACCCGGACGTGGTCAAACACCACCAGGCCAAAGTCTACAGCCAGGCCGCCGTGGGTTCGCCGCCGATGTCGGTGCCGCACCTGGACACCCGCGTGGTCGATGGCAAGAAATCCCTGCTGTTCGGGCCATACGCCGGTTTCACCACCAAGTTCCTCAAGCACGGCTCCTTCATGGATCTGCCGAT
>NZ_JBIUWI010000074.1:3088-24990 GCF_044743385.1 Pseudomonas sp. NPDC087639
TGCGCCGTTTCTACCCTGAAGCGAAAGCCGAAGACTGGCGCCTGGAAGTGGCCGGCCAACGGGTGCAGATCATCAAGAAAGACCCGAAAAAGGGCGGCATCCTGCAATTCGGTACCGAACTGGTGGCTGCGAAGGACGGTTCCCTCGCTGCTCTGCTCGGCGCATCCCCAGGTGCCTCGGTAACCGTTTCGATCATGCTGGAACTGATCGAGAAGTGCTTCCCGGGCAAGGCCAAGGCTGAGTGGGCTGGCAAACTGGCCGAAATCTTCCCGGCCCGTGAAAAAGTACTGGAAACCGATGCTGCGCTGTATCGCAAGATCAACACGCAGAACAACATCGCACTGGAACTGGTTGAAGAAAGCAGCGAGACCCCAAGCTACGCTTGATCTAGCGGCATAAAAAACGCCCCGTACTCAGTGAGTGCGGGGCGTTTTTTTGCTCTGCTGAAATGCAAAAGATCGCAGGCTGCGATCTTTTGACCTTAGCCGCGGGCTTTGTCGATCAACTCGATGTATTCCGGCGCGTTACGCTGGTCACGAATCACATCAACAAACGTCTGGCCCTGCTCATCCTTGCCATCCACGTCATAACCGGCGGCAACGAAGAACGTCAGAAACCGTTCGAAGTCATCGATACGCAGGCCACGATAAGCCTTGATCAGTTTGTGCAGCGACGGCGAGGTGGCGTCGACCGGTTCAAAATCGAGGAACAGCTTGATCTGCTCATCGCCGATCTCGTCACCAATCACTTGTTTCTTATCTTTACGCATTGCCGACTCCAGCTCGCAGACATTTCACGGGCGGGCAGTTTACCCCTGCCCCGCCGCCGGGCTCAACGCGCGCGCACGCTGCCGGTGTGCAAATCGGCCCAGATATGGCCGTTGGCGTAACTGAGGAACTGCACATAGACGGTGTCGTTACGCAGCAGATCCATCACCACGCGGTATTGGGCGAGCGGGTAAAACAGGTTCAGGGTTTTGCTTTTTTCGTCGTAAAGCGGTTTTTTCAGGCTTTTGCTTTCACCATCGAAACTGACCAGCACCTGAGTAATCGTTGCGCCCTTGTTCAGGGACTTGCCCTTGAGACGGATCATCAGCGACGAAGTAACCGGAATTGGCTGCTGATTGGATTGGCGTTGCGCACCGACGACCACCGAATAGTCGGTGACTTGCAGCAGTTGCTGCTGTTCCGGCTCGGCATCGCGAAGGGTCAGGTCATCCGGCGGCAGGAATTGACTGTGCATCGGCGCGGCGGACAGAGGCAGGCTGAGGGTCAGCAACAGGGCGGCAAAGCTGCGGATCAGAAGGCTCATGACGGGCTCCGGGGCGTGGTCGAGCACTCTAGCACGGGTATCACGGATGGATCAGCACACACAAAACAACTGTGGGAGCGAGCCTGCTCGCGAAAGCGATGTGTCAGTTTTCAATGATGCTACTGACACGACGCCTTCGCGAGCAGGCTCGCTCCCACAGGGGATAGTGCAGGGTTCTTACATGCCTTTAACGGCAAAGATCCCGTTGGCGTTGCGCCAGTAGCCTTTGTAGTCCATGCCGTAACCGAAGATATAACGGTCAATGCACGGCAGACCGACGAAATCGGCTTTCAGGTCAGGACGTGCCTTGCGGTCGTGATCCTTGTCGATCAGCACGGCAGTGTGCACTTTGCGCGCGCCGGCGTGTTTGCAGAAGTCGATGATCGCGCCCAGGGTGTGACCTTCGTCGAGGATGTCGTCGATGATCAGTACGTCGCGGTCGATGAACGAGACTTCTGGCTTGGCTTTCCAGAACAGGTCGCCGCCGCTGGTTTCATTGCGATAACGGGTGGCGTGCAGGTAGGACGCTTCCAGCGGGAATTGCAGATGGGTCAGCAGTTTGCCGGAGAAGATCAGGCCGCCGTTCATCACGCAGAACACCACCGGGTTGCTGTCAGCCAGTTGCTCGTTGATTTGTGCACCGACGCGGGCGATGGCCGCCTCGACTTCAGACTCGGTGTACAGGCAGTCAGCCTCTCGCATGATTTGACGGATATGCTCGAGATCAGCGGACATGGCGCTCTCCGGGGGGGTTGTGGGTGGGGGGTATGGCTGCGAAAAGCGGGCAAAGGTACGCATCTCGCACGGCCGAATCAAGCCTTTATGGACTAACGTACTCAATGTCCTATAGGACATCACCCTCGGATAGATTAATCTAGGCCGGTTTTTTTGCCCGCCGCCGGAGCCTTTCCCATGCCCATCCTCGAGATCCGCCATCCGCTGATCCGTCATAAACTCGGCCTGATGCGCCGCGCTGACATCAGCACCAAGAATTTCCGCGAGCTCGCTCAGGAAGTCGGCGCACTGTTGACCTATGAAGCTACAAAAGATTTGCCGCTCGAATCCTACGATATTGCAGGTTGGTGCGGCACCGTGTCGGTCGAGAAAATCGCCGGCAAGAAGATCACCGTCGTGCCGATCCTGCGCGCCGGCATCGGCATGCTCGAAGGCGTGCTGAGCCTTATCCCGGGTGCCAAGGTCAGCGCTGTGGGTGTTGCCCGCAACGAAGAAACCCTGCAAGCCCACACTTATCTGGAAAAACTGGTTCCGGAAATCAACGAACGCCTGGCCATGATCATCGACCCGATGCTCGCTACCGGCAGCTCCATGGTTGCGACCATCGACCTGCTGAAGAAGGCTGGCTGCAGAGATATCCGCGCCATGGTGCTGGTTGCCGCGCCGGAAGGCATTGCCGCAGTAGAAAAGGCTCACCCGGACGTGACCATCTACACCGCTTCCATTGATGAACGCTTGAACGAACACGGTTACATCATCCCAGGGCTGGGCGATGCCGGTGACAAGATCTTCGGCACCAAGCAGAAGGACGCGTGACCATGCAGCAAGAGTTCAACGATCCGCTCTGGCGCACGGTGCTGTCCGGCGCCCAGATGCTGTTCGTGGCTTTCGGCGCTCTGGTGCTGATGCCGCTGATCACCGGCCTGGACCCGAACGTGGCACTGTTTACCGCAGGTCTTGGGACGATTCTGTTCCAGATCGTCACCGGCCGTCAGGTCCCGGTGTTCCTCGCGTCGAGCTTCGCTTTCATCACCCCTATCATTCTCGCCAAGGGCCAGTTTGGCCTCGCCGCGACCATGGGCGGCGTGATGGCGGCTGGTTTCGTCTACACCTTCCTGGGCCTTGCGGTGAAGATCAAAGGCACAGGCTTCATCGACCGCCTGCTGCCGCCGGTGGTGATTGGTCCGGTGATCATTTCCATCGGCCTGGCCATGGCGCCGATTGCCGCGAACATGGCAATGGGCAAGGCGGGTGACGGTTCCGAACTGATCCACTACCAGACCGCGATGATGATCTCGATGCCGGCGCTGCTGACCACGTTGATCGTGGCGGTGTTCGGTAAAGGCATCTTCCGTCTGGTGCCGATCATTTCCGGCGTGCTGGTCGGCTTTGGCATGGCCTTCTATTTCGGCGTGGTCGATACCGCGAAGATTGCCGCAGCGCCATGGTTTGCGATCCCGCACTTCACCGCACCGGAATTCAACTGGCAGGCGATTCTGTTCATCGTGCCGGTGGCATTGGCTCCGGCCATTGAACACATCGGCGGTGTGATTGCGGTGGGTAGCGTTACCGGTCGCGACTATCTGAAGAAGCCGGGCCTGCATCGCACCCTGCTCGGTGACGGCATTGCCACCACCGCTGCCGGCCTGTTCGGCGGCCCGCCAAACACCACTTACGCCGAAGTGACTGGCGCCGTGATGCTGACCAAGAACTACAACCCGAAAATCATGACCTGGGCGGCGATCTTTGCCATCAGCCTGGCGTTCGTCGGCAAGTTCGGTGCGCTGCTGCAAAGCATTCCGGTGCCGGTGATGGGCGGGATTCTGTGCCTGCTGTTCGGCTCGATCGCGGCAGTGGGGATGAACACCCTGATCCGTCACAAGATCGATCTGGGCGAAGCACGCAATCTGGTGATCGTTTCGGTGACGCTGGTGTTCGGGATTGGTGGTGTGCTGGTCGGCACCGGCACTGGCCCGGATGACTTCGGTCTCAAAGGCATCGCGCTGTGCGCGGTGGTGGCGATCGCGCTGAACCTGATTCTGCCGGGCAATGACGGCTGGAAGAACAAGAAGGCGGATGAGCCGCTGATCTAAGGCTTCAAGATGTTTATTGCCTGACAGATAGCTTTCGCTAGCAGGCTCGCTCCCACAGGGGGTCTTCAGCGCACCGAAGATCAAATGTGGGAGCGAGCTTGCTCCGGGCGGCGTTCCGACGAAGCTTTTGGCTTTACAGGGCCAACGGCGCTCGCTCGCACAAGGTCGCCAACGCCTTCGCCCATTGCGGGTCATCATTCAGGCACGGCACCAGCACCAACTCCTCTCCCCCCGCCTCGCGGAACTGCTCCTTGCCGCGATCACCGATCTCTTCCAGTGTCTCGATGCAGTCGGCGACAAACGCCGGGCACATCACCAGAATCTTCTTCACGCCGCTTTTCGCCAGCTCATCCAGCCGCGCTTCGGTGTAGGGCTCGATCCACTTCGCCCGGCCCAATCGCGACTGAAAAGAGACAGACCATTTGCCCTCCGGTAACCCCATACGCTCAGCGAACAGGGCCGCCGTGCGCAAACATTGCGCGCGATAACAGGTTGCCAATACCGCAGGCGACGCATTCTTGCAGCAGTCTTCATTTTTGAAACAGTGATTGCCGGTCGGGTCGAGCTTGGTCAGGTGCCGTTCCGGCAGGCCATGGAAGCTCAGCAGCAAGTGATCGTAATCCTGCTGCAAATGCGGCTTGGCACTGGCCACCAAGGCGTCGAGGTATTCCGGCTGATCGTAGAACGGCTGCAGCACCGAAATCTGCACATTGAGCTTCTTCGCGCGGATCACGCGCTTCGCCTCTTCGATCACCGTGGTGGTGGTGCTGTCGGCGAACTGTGGATAAAGCGGCGCCAGCGTGATGCGCTTGTGTCCCGCTGCTACCAGCCTTGTCAGGCACGTTTCAATCGAAGGCTCGCCGTAGCGCATCGCCAGATCGACCGGGCCGTGTTTCCACTGCGCTTTCATCTGCTCTTGCAGACGACGGCTGAGTACCACCAGCGGCGAACCTTCGTCCCACCAGATAGAGGCATAGGCGTGCGCCGACTGCTCGGGCCGCTTGATCAGAATCAGCGAAACCAGCAAACGCCGCACCGGCCACGGCAGGTCGATCACGTACGGGTCCATCAGAAATTGATTGAGGTAACTGCGCACATCGGCCACCGAGGTGGAGGCCGGGGAGCCCAGGTTGACCAGAAGCAAGGCGTGATCGGTCATGCAACGTCCTATTTCAGAGGCGGCTGGAGAGATCGTCCAGAGCCGCGCGTAAATCCGTGAACTGGAAAGTGAAACCCGCTTCCAGCAAGCGTGCCGGCGTGGCCCGTTGGCCGCCCAGCAACAACAAAGACATCTCGCCGAGCCCCACCTTCAGTGCAAGGGCGGGCATCGGCATGAACGCCGGGCGGTGCAACACGCTGCCCAGCGTCTTGGCAAATTCACGATTGCGCACAGGTTTCGGCGCGCACGCATTATAAGGACCGCTCGCCTGATCGCGGTGCAGAAGAAAATCAATCAGGGCGATTTGATCGTCGATATGAACCCACGGCATCCACTGCCGACCATTGCCCAAAGGCCCGCCCAGCCCGAGCTTGAACGGCAGCAGCAAGCGCGACAAAAAGCCGCCCTCGGCCGACAGCACCAGACCGGTTCGCACCAGCACCACGCGGATGCCCAGCGACTCTGCGCGCAGGGCGGTTTCCTCCCAGGCGATGCACAACTGGCTGGCAAAATCGTCGATCACTGGCGGCGAGTCTTCGGTCAACTCGCGTTCACCACCGTCGCCGTACCAGCCGATGGCCGATCCCGAGATCAACAACGACGGCTGCTGCGCTCGGGTTTCGAGCCACGCCAAAAGGGTTTCCGTGAGCTTGATCCGGCTGCTCCACAGCAACGCCTTGCGGCGATGCGTCCACAGGCGGTCGGCGATCGGCGCGCCCGCAAGATTGACGATAGCGTCTACGGGTTCATCGCCGAGGTCTTCCAGGCGCGCAATGCCACGCACCTGCGCACCACAGATTTTCGCGACTTTTTCGGGGCGTCGACTCCACACCGTCAGGCGATGGCCCTGTTCCGCCCAATGCTGGCAGAGCTGCCGTCCTATCAAACCAGTACCGCCGGTCAGCAATATGTGCATGACATCTTCCTCGCGTGGCGTTTTACCCGGATCCCTAGTCTATTTTTAAAAGCAGGGATCTTTTCGAACGGGCAGGCTCTATTGTTTAACCATAGGCCAAGCTGTCAGAACGAGAACGCTAGAAGTTATACCAAAAAACAAAATTGTACAGGTTTCATCAACGGCGTAGTCTGTACAGAAAGGTAAACGAGGCCCCTATGACTGTACCTATCGCAATCATCGGCACCGGCATCGCCGGACTCTCGGCAGCCCAGGCTCTGACAGAGACCGGGCACACCGTTCAATTGTTCGATAAAAGTCGCGGCAGCGGTGGACGCATGTCGAGCAAACGCAGCGACGCCGGTTCGCTGGACATGGGCGCGCAATATTTCACTGCGCGCGACCGCCGTTTCGTCACCGAGGTTCAGCGCTGGCAAAGTCAGGGCTGGGTCGCCGAGTGGACGCCGCAGCTCTATACCTTCCAGGGTGGACAACTGAATCTGTCGCCGGACGAGCAGACCCGCTGGGTCGGCGCGCCGCGCATGAGCGCGATCACCCGCGGCTTGCTCGACGGCATGGAAGTCCACTTCGCCTGCCGGATCACCGAGGTCTTTCGTGGCGAAGAACACTGGCATCTGCAAGACGCCGAAGGCTTCACCCACGGCCCTTTCAGCCATGTGGTGATTGCCACGCCAGCGCCTCAGGCCACGGCACTGCTCGCCGCTGCGCCGAAACTTGCCGGTGCCGCTGCCGGGGTGAAAATGGAACCGACCTGGGCCGTTGCCCTCGCCTTCGACACACCGCTGGATACGCCCATCGAAGGCTGCTTCGTGCAAGACAGCGCCCTCGACTGGCTGGCGCGCAACCGCAGCAAACCCGGACGCGACAACACCCTCGACACTTGGGTGCTGCATGCCACCAGCGCTTGGAGCCGGCAGCACATCGATCTGCCCAAGGAAGCCGTGATCGAGCAACTGCACGGCGCCTTTGCCGAGTTGCTGCACAGCGCCATGCCCGCCCCGACCTTCAGCCTCGCTCACCGCTGGCTCTATGCCCGCCCGGCAACAGGCCACGAATGGGGCACCCTGGCCGATGCCGATCTGGGTTTGTACGCCTGTGGCGACTGGTGCCTGTCCGGGCGCGTCGAAGGCGCCTGGCTCAGTGGCCAGGAAGCCGCGCGACGTCTGCACGAACACCTGCAATGAATCGCATCAATCCGCAAAAACTGCTGCTGTCGAAATGGACAGCAGCCTACCCGCAAAACCGTGAAAAACATTTTCTGGTCACCGAGCTGATCCGCGATGAGGAAGGCACGGTGCTCGAGGTTGAGTTGCAAGCAGTGCTCACGCAGCGCAGTGAGCGATTCGAGTGGCAAATCCTGAAAAATAATTCCGAGTGGATGCAAGGCTGGAAGTGAAACCTGCTCCCACACGGAATCACCTCCCCTGCAAAAACTTATACAAATGATTTGACTTGTACACCCATGAATCTATGCTGAAAGAAATGTTGTACAGAGATAACTCTCTGTACAGGTATAGATTCGAGGTGCTTATGTCCGAAGCTTCCCAGCTCAAACCCAAGATAGCCATCAGCGCCTGCCTGCTGGGCGCCGAGGTGCGCTACAACGGCGGACACAAGGAATCGCGACTGTGCAGCCGCACACTCGCTGAACACTTCGAGTTCGTCCCGGTATGCCCGGAAGTCGCCATCGGTTTGGGCATTCCCCGCGAGCCGATCCGTCTGGTAGGCAACCCTGAAAGCCCCGAAGCCATCGGCACCGTCAACCCGACGATAAACGTTACCGCGCCACTGGCTGAGTACGGCGAGAAAATGGCCGCCGAACTCGGTGACCTCTGCGGCTATATCTTCATGCAGCAATCGCCGTCCTGCGGGCTGGAACGGGTCAAGGTCTATCACGCCAACGGCGCTCCGGTGAACGGCGGCGGTCGCGGTATCTACGCCCAGGCCTTCTGCGCGCAGCACCCGGACTTGCCGGTGGAAGAAGCCGGACGCTTGAACGACCCGGTGCTACGGGAAAACTTCATCACCCGCGTCCTCGCCTACAGCGCCTGGCAGCAAGTACTGACCCAGGGTTTGAGCCGTCGCGCCCTCACCGAATTTCACTCGCGCTACAAATACCTGCTGATGGCCCATAACCCGGTGCAATACAAAACGCTGGGCAACATGCTCGGCAACATGGGCCACAGCGACCCTGCGGAACTGGGGCCACGCTATTTCAGCGAGCTGATGGCTGCGTTGAAAAAGTGCGCGACCCGGCGCACCCATAGCAACGTCTTGCAGCACATCAGTGGTTATCTGAAGCAGGCGATCAGCGCCGAAGACAAACAGGAAATGCAGCACGTGATCGGCCAGTACCGCCACGGCATCGTACCGCTGGTGGTACCGCTGACACTGCTCAAACATCACTTTCGCCAACATCCGGATCCGTACATTGCGCAACAGGTTTACCTGCAACCGCATCCGGAAAATCTCAGCCTGCGAAACGCTATCTAATGAATGAAAAACCCGATTCAAGCGCCCAGGAAGACCTCGGCGCCGACTTCAAGAAAGCCCTCGACGAAGGCTGGCTGCCGATCCGCGAAGTGGCGCGCCAGACCGGCGTCAATGCGATCACGCTGCGTGCGTGGGAGCGTCGTTATGGACTCGTCATCCCGCAACGCACACCGAAGGGCCATCGGCTGTATTCGGCCGAGCACGTACAACGCATTCTGACCATCCTCACCTGGCTCAACCGCGGCGTCGCGGTCAGCCAGGTCAAGCCGCTGCTCGACACGCCGCAGGCATTCAGCGAACCGGTGGAAAACGACTGGCAACGGTTGCGCCAGACCCTGCTGGCAGCCGTTACGCAACTCGATGAACGCACCGTCGACGACAGCGTCAATCAAGCGATGGCGCTCTACCCGCCGCGCACATTGTGCGAGCAATTGCTGATGCCGCTGCTGGAAGAACTGGAACAGCGCTGGCAGGGCCAGTTCGGCGCGCAGATGGAACGCGTGTTCTTTTATTCGTGGCTACGCAGCAAATTCGGCGCACGCATCTACCATAACAATCATCAACTGCACGCTGCGCCCCTGTTGCTGATCAACCATTCCGACCTGCCACTGGAACCTCATCTGTGGCTATGCGCGTGGCTGATCAGCAGCGCCAATTGCCCTGTGCAAGTGTTTGACTGGCCGTTACCGGCCGGGGAGCTGGCACTGACGGTCGAACATCTGCAAGCCCGTGGCGTACTGCTGTATTCCAGCAAAGCCATGCAGCTTGCGCAGTTGCCGAAACTGTTGGCTGGCGTGAGTTGCACGAAAATGATTGTCGGACCAACGGTATGCATCCACCACGCCGAGTTGTCCGTAAAAACCTCAGAAACTGCTGATTTGTACCTGGCTGAAGATGCGCTTTCGGCGCACCAGACCCTCGTTCAGCATGGGCTGATTTAATGAGCGCGGCGAATACCGACATGCAATTGATCTGGCTGCGCAGCGACTTGCGCCAACACGACAACACTGCCCTCGCGGCGGCCGCAGCGCGCGGTCCGACGGTCGCGGTGTATCTGTTGAGCCCGCAGCAGTGGCAAGAACATGACGACGCGCCGTGCAAGGTCGACTTCTGGCTGCGCAATCTGAATGAGCTGAGTAAAAGTCTCGGTGCCCTGAACATTCCGTTGTTGATTCGCACGGCGGCGCACTGGGATCAGGCGCCGGCGGAGCTGCTCAAACTCTGTCGGCAATTGGACATCGAAGCGGTGCACGTCAACGAGGAATATGGCATCCACGAAAGCCGCCGTGATGCAGCCGTGGCCGAGGCATTGCAGGCCGAAGGTATCGATTTTCGCAGTTACCTCGATCAATTGCTGTTCAAGCCCGGCACCGTGCTGACCAAGACCGGAACCTACTTTCAGGTATTCAGCCAGTTTCGCAAGGTCTGTTACGAGCGCCTGCATCGCGCGATGCCGGCGCTGGTAACAGTCCCCGGCAAACAGTCGCCTTTGAACATCGACAGTGATCCGATTCCTGCGTCCGTCAAAGGCTTCGCCACACCAAGCGAGTCACTGCGTGACCTGTGGCCTGCCGGCGAACAAGAGGCCCGTCGCCGTCTCGATACCTTCGCCGACGCCCAAATCGATTACTACAAAAGCGAGCGCGACTTCCCGGCCAAGCCCGGCACCAGTCAGCTGTCGGCGTACCTGGCCGCCGGTGTGATCTCGCCGCGCCAATGTCTGCACGCCGCCCTGCAAAGCAATCAGGGCGAGTTCGAAAGCGGCAAAGTCGGCGCCGTCACCTGGATCAACGAGTTGCTGTGGCGCGAGTTCTACAAACACATTCTGGTGGGTTATCCACGGGTCTCGCGCCACCGCGCGTTCCGTCCGGAAACCGAAGCACTGGCCTGGCGCAACGCGCCGGATGACCTCGCCGCATGGCAAGAGGCGCGTACCGGCCTGCCGATCATCGATGCCGCCATGCGCCAATTGCTCGAAACCGGCTGGATGCACAATCGCCTGCGCATGGTGGTCGCAATGTTCCTGACCAAGAACCTGCTGATCGACTGGCGCGAAGGCGAGCGCTTTTTCATGCGGCATTTGATTGATGGGGATCTGGCCGCGAACAACGGCGGCTGGCAATGGAGCTCGTCGACGGGCACCGATTCGGCGCCGTATTTCCGCATTTTCAATCCACTGAGCCAGTCGGAAAAATTCGACAGCGAAGGCTTGTTCATCAAGCACTGGCTGCCGGAACTGGCCGGCCTCGACAAAAAAGCTGTGCATAACCCGGCCAGTGCCGGCGGCTTGTTCGGTGTGGCGGATTACCCAACGCCAATCGTCAATCTGAGTGCCTCGCGGGAGCGGGCGCTGACCGCGTTCAAAAATCTGCCCTCGCGCCAACCGGCCGGAGGCGATCATGAGTGAATTCCTGCGCCGCTTCGCCCGCCAGTTTGCCGAATTGAATTCAGACAACCTGCACCGTTTGGGCGAGCTGTACAGCGACGACGTCCAGTTCACCGACCCGCTGCACGAAGTACAGGGGTTGGCGCAATTGCGTGATTACTTCAGTGAGCTGTACGCCAACGTCAGCGAGCTGCGTTTCGACTTCCACGGTTTCGACCAGATCCGCGACGGTGAAGGCTACCTGCGCTGGGTCATGAGTTATCGCCATCCACGCCTGGCCGGGGGCCGGGTGATCCGGGTCAGCGGTTGCTCGCACCTGCTTTGGCGCGACAAGGTTTATCGCCATCGGGATTATT
Source organism: Pseudomonas sp. NPDC087639 (assembly GCF_044743385.1). NCBI lineage: Bacteria > Pseudomonadati > Pseudomonadota > Gammaproteobacteria > Pseudomonadales > Pseudomonadaceae > Pseudomonas > Pseudomonas sp. NPDC087639. The sequence continues at coordinate 14,538 of NZ_JBIUWI010000074.1, forward strand.
TCGATGCCGGGGCGTTGCTCTATGAACACTTGCCAGTATTGGGCCGGGTGATCGCCTGGCTGAAAAGGAGAATGGGATGAGTCGTACACCTCCACGGCGTTATTGGCTGACCGGTGCCAGCAGTGGCATCGGCGCGGCACTGGCTGAGGACATTCTGAAAAGCGGTGCGCATCTGGCGGTCAGCTCACGCCAGGTCGCCCCACTCAAGGTCTTGTCACAACGCTATCCGGGACAAGTGCTGGTGGTGCCCGGAGACCTGACCAACAGCCAGACGGTCCGGGAAATCGGCGAACAGATTAACGAGGCCTGGGGCTCACTGGACACGGTGATCCTCAATGCCGGCACCTGTGAATATGTCGACGCCCGGCAGTTCGACGCCTCCATTGTCGAGCACGTGGTGCGCACCAATCTGCTCGCCAGCGCTTACTGCATCGAAGCCGCCCTGCCCTTGCTGCGCAAAGGCACCGCGCCGCATCTGGTCGGGGTGGCGAGTTCCGTGACTTACATGCCGCTGCCAAGGGCCGAAGCCTACGGCGCGTCCAAAGCAGGGCTGCGTTATCTGTTCGAATCGTTGCGCATTGATCTGGCGGATGAGGGCATTGAAGTCACCGTGGTCAGTCCGGGTTTCGTCGAAACTCCGCTGACCGCGAAGAACGATTTTCCGATGCCGCTCAGTTGGCCTGTGGATAAAGCCGCGCGGCACATCTTCGCCAAGCTCAAGGATCGACCACTGGAGATCGCTTTCCCGGCGCTGTTCATGGCGGCGCTGTGGCCCTTGTCGAAACTGCCTGCCCGCCTGCAACTGGCAATCGGCAAACGCATGGTGCGCAAATCACCGCCGCTGCGTGATCCAGTATGAAGATCGCTATCGTCGGCAGCGGGATCGCGGGGCTGACCTGCGCCTACCTGCTCTATCGTCGCCATGACGTCACCGTGTTCGAGGCCGGCGACTGGGTCGGCGGTCACACGCACACGGTGCAGGTGACGGTCGACGAACGTCAGTACGCGGTCGACACCGGTTTCATCGTGTTCAACGACTGGACCTACCCCAACTTCATCCGCTTGCTCGATCAGCTCGGGGTGACGTCCAGCCCTACTGAAATGAGCTTTTCGGTGACCGATCCGGATAGCGGTCTGGAATACAACGGCAACAACCTCAACAGCCTGTTCGCCCAGCGGCGCAATCTGTTGTCGCCGGGGTTTTGGGGCATGCTGCGCGACATCCTGCGCTTTAACAAAGAAGCCCAGCGCGACCTTGCCGAACAGCGCATCGCGGCCGACATGACCCTGGATGATTACCTCAAGGCCGGCGGTTATGGCGAGCGCTTCATCCTGCACTACATCGTGCCGATGGGCGCGGCAATCTGGTCGATGCCGATGGCCGAGATGCTCAATTTTCCGCTGCAGTTCTTTGTGCGGTTCTTCAAGAATCATGGCCTGCTGTCAGTCAGTGACCGCCCGCAATGGCGGGTGATCGACGGGGGTTCCAGTGCCTACATCGCGCCGCTGACCGAATCGTTCAAGGACAGGATCCGCCTGAACTGCCCGGTGAGCCGAGTCGATCGCGACGAACACGGCGTGGTTATCCACAGCCCGGCGGGCATCGAGCATTTCGACAAAGTGGTGTTCGCCTGCCACAGTGATCAGGCCTTGCAACTGCTGGCGACCCCGAGCGACGCCGAACGGGCGATTCTCGGCGCCATGCCCTACGCCGACAACGAAGTCGTGCTGCACACCGATACGCGTCTACTGCCGACACGCAAACTCGCTTGGGCCAGCTGGAATTATCGCTTGAGCGGTGCCGGCCATACCCACGCGGCCGTCACTTACGACATGAACATCCTGCAAGGGATTGAGAGCGACACCACGTTCTGCGTCAGCCTCAACCAGAGTGCCGGCATCAGTCCGTTCAAGGTGCTCGCCAAATACACCTACGCCCACCCGCAGTTCAGCCTCACAGCGGTAGCCGCGCAGAACCGCTGGGCCGAACTGGACGGCGTGCAGAACACCCATTACTGCGGTGCCTACTGGGCCAACGGTTTCCATGAGGACGGTGTGGTCAGCGGCTTGCGCGTGGCCGCCGCGTTCGGAGAAACCTTATGAACAGCGCCCTGTACAGCGGCTGGATCGGCCACCGACGTTTTGCGCCGCGCCGGCATGAGTTTCGTTACCGGATTGGTCTGCTGTATCTGGATCTGGCCGAGCAGGACGCGGTGCTGGGTTTATCGCCACTGGCGGGACGCAGTCGATTTGCGCCGTTCTCCTTCCGCGAGACGGACTACCTGAAAACCTTCACCGGTCGGGGCGTTCGCCTTATCGATGCTGTGCGCCAGCGGGTCGCTGAGGCTATCGGGTATGAGCCACAGGGTTCGATCTGCCTGCTGACCCAGCCTCGCAGTTGGGGCCTTTCGTTCAACCCGGTGAGTTTTTTTTATTGCCATGAACCTGACGGGCAACTTGCGGCCATTCTCTGCGAAGTCACCAACACCCCGTGGCGCGAGCGTTATCACTACGTACTGCCCGCCAGCCCCCGGGTGAACCTGCACGACTTCCATCAACATTTTGCCGTGGCCAAAGCCTTTCACGTTTCGCCTTTTCTGCCGCGCGATCTGGAATACCGCATGAGTTTCAGCCCCGCCGCGCAAAGCCTCGGCGTGCACATGGCGGACTGGCAGGGCGAACACAAATTGTTCGACGCCACCCTCAGCCTGAAACGCGAAACACTCGACCGGCCAAACTTGCATCGCTATTTGCGGCGTTTTCCATGGATGACGGCAAAAACAGCTCTGGCGATTTACTGGCAGGCACTGCGCCTGTTGCTCAAGCGTGCACCGATCTTCACTCACGAGGCTGCTGACGGCAGCTTTCAAACCGCCACCGTGCTTCCCAAGGAGCGCCGCCATGAAATCCTCTAGCGTCTCGGCCAAAGCCAATCTGTTCAGCACCAATGGCGTGACCGGCTCGCTCCTGCGCCGTGGCGTTTTGCGCCTGCTGGGTCAGCTCAAACACGGGCAACTGGTGGTCATCGAGGATGGCGAACGTCTGCTGTTCGGCACCCCTGGCAGCACATTGCTTGGGGAAATTCATGTCCAGGATAAGGCGGTCTGGGGAATGGTCGCCAGCAATGGTTCGATTGGCGCTGGCGAAGCGTTTATCCACGGTTACTGGAGTTCGCCCGACCTGACTGCGGTGGTGCGGGTGTTCGTCAGCAACCTTGAAGTACTCGATGCGATGGAGGGCGGTCTGGCCCGCCTCGGGCGACCGTTGGTGCAGGGCTTGCACTGGCTCAATCGCAATACGCGCAAAGGCTCGCAGAAGAACATCGCCGCCCACTACGATCTGGGCAACGATCTGTTCGAACAGTTTCTCGACCCGACCATGATGTACTCGGCGGCGCAGTTCCTCACTCCCGAAGACAGTCTGGAACAGGCGCAACTGAACAAACTGGAGCGCATCTGCCAGAAGCTCGCGCTCAAGCCCGAGGACCACCTGCTGGAAATCGGCACAGGCTGGGGCAGCATGGCGCTCTACGCGGCGCAGAACTATGGCTGCCGGGTAACCACCACCACGTTGTCGAAAGAGCAGTACGCCTTTACCGCTCAGCGCATCGAAAAGCTGGGCCTGCAGGATCAAGTCACCTTGTTGCTCAAGGACTACCGCGACCTCACCGGCGAGTACGACAAACTGGTATCGATCGAGATGATCGAAGCGGTCGGCCATCGCTTCCTGCCCACCTATTTCAAACAATGCGCGCACCTGCTCAAGAGCAACGGCCTGATGCTGATTCAAGCAATCACCATTCGCGAACAGCGCTACGAGCAGGCCAAACGCGGGGTCGACTTTATCCAGCGCTACATCTTCCCTGGCGGCGCCTTGCCGTCTGTGCAGAAGATGCTCGAGGTGGTCAGTCGCGAAACCGACATGAACCTGCTGCACATGGAGGACTTCGGCCTGCACTACGCCAAAACCCTGCGCCTGTGGCACGAGAACTTTCGCCGCGCCCACAGTCGCTTGAGCGAGTTGGGCTACGACGATTACTTCCTCAGACTGTGGGAGTTTTACCTGTGCTATTGCGAGGGCGGATTCCTCGAACGCACCATCGGCACCGCGCAGTTGTTGCTGGCCAAACCGGCCGCCATGCCTGCGCCGCTGCTCGGCCGCTTCGATGCTTGAGCGGATCGCCAATGCCGTGCTGTTCCAGCTCGGTTGGCTGGTCTGTGTGCTCGGCGGCAACAGCCTGTGGTTGCTGCTGGCGTTGGCGGTGCTGGTGATTCATCTGCGCTGGATCAGCAGTTGGGCGGCTGAAGGCCGTTTGATGCTCAGTGTGGTGATCGTCGGCACGGCGGTGGACAGCGTCTTGCGCGCCCTCGGCGTGTTCGAGTTTCAGGATCAGTCGCCGTTGATTCCGCTGTGGCTGATGTTGCTGTGGGCCTTGCTCGCCACGACCTTGCGTCATTGCCTTGAGTGGACTGCCAGGCCATGGTGGCTGGCCTGCGCGCTCGGCGCGGTCGGCGGTGCAATGTCTTACTACGGTGGCGGGCGCCTGGCCGGGGTGCAATTCCCCTACGGCGAGTTACCGACACTGATCGGCATCGGCCTGCTCTGGGCGCTGCTGTTTCCGCTGCTGCACTCCATGGCCCGACGCTTGAGTCACTGAGCGTCCGTCAGAGCTTTCACACACTCGGCAAGCTCTGCCTTACACTGCCGGCCATGAAAACCATTCCTCACCAGCAAATCACCGAACCGGCGGTCACCTGTTCGACTTGCGCAGCCTGCTGCTGCCAGCTCGAAGTGATGCTGATCACCGACACGGGCGTGCCTGATCGTTTTATCGATACCGATGAATGGGGCGGCGAAGTGATGCTGCGTCTGGACGACGGCTGGTGTGCGGCGCTGGATCGCGACACGATGATGTGCACGATTTACGAGAAGCGTCCGCTGATTTGTCGCGAGTTCGAGATGGGCTCACCCGAGTGCATCGAAGAGCGCCAAGGTATCGCCACGGTGTACCGCTGATTAAAAGCGAAAAGATCGCAGCCTGCGGCAGCGCCTGCATGGGATTGTGTTTTTCCCTGTAGGAGCTGCCGCAGGCTGCGATCTTTTGATTTTGCTTACAACGGCAACGTGTAATGCAGCGAGTAACTTTCTACACCGTCGTTGTCACTGGCAAGACCGGCGTTGGAATAGTGCGTCGCGCGAATCCCCACTTCATGCCCGCCATTGAAGCGCAGACCAAACCCGAGACGGTCTTCGAACTGGAAGGAGCCGCCGAGATTGTTCGATTCGTATTGGGTATTGGAGAACGCCGCCACACCGATCCCCGCCTCGATATAGGGCTTGACCGACTGGCCGGAAAACTCGTAAACAAATACCGGCGAGAACGACAGGCTGTTGTTGCTGGAGGTCTTGTCACCTTCCCAGTAGGTGTAAGCACCGCTCCAGTAACCGGTAAGGCGACCAACGTCGCTCTGCAGCCAGCTCTTGTCCCAGTCGAAATTCATCCCCAGGCGATAAGTCATGGTCGAATCGCTGGTAGCACCGACGGCGAATTCAACGCCGGCAGCTTGTGCAGTAATACTTTGCCCCATCAACGCGGCCGCAATCGCGGCCAGGCAGAATAGTCGCTTCACTTTGAAACTTCCTTTTCCGGAACGATCGTTTGGTTTTCTAGATAACTCATCGCTATAGAAGCTAGCGCTCAAACAGAAGTTCAGCCGATCTTCCGGTTATTTCACATTTTTTTTACAAACTGAAGTTTTGCACGTCGCCGGCAGTTTGCCCCAACAACGGCAGGATGTTTTTGAAGTGCTGAGGATCACCGCTGGTCCAGAATCTGACCGATCGGTTCGGTCCTTCGGCGAGCAGATCACGCTCGGCCAAAAGTCGTTGAAGTTGCCGCGCCACGGCGGCGCCGGTATCGATCAGGCTGATGGTCTCGGGGATCATCGACTTGAGCATCGGCTTGAGGAAGGGATAGTGCGTGCAACCAAGAATAATCGTATCGCAACCGTTGGCCAGCAGCGGATCGACATAGCTTTGCAGCAACTGGCGCAACTCGGCGCTGTGCAGATCACCGCTTTCAATCAATTCGACCAGGCCCGGGCACGGCTGAGTAATCACCCGCACATCGGTGGCAAAGCGGTCGAGTAAAGCGGCGAACTTGGCACTCTGCAAGGTGCCCGTGGTGGCAAGTACACCGACTACGCCGCTGCGTGTTGCCGCGGCCGCCGGTTTCACCGCCGGCTCCATGCCAACGATCGGCCAGTCGGGAAAATCACCGCGCAGATCGGCAGCCGCCGCCACTGTCGCGGTATTGCAGGCGACCACCAAAGCCTTGGCGCCCTGCTCGCGAAAAAACCCGGCCATCACGCTGCAACGCTGGCGGATGAACTCCGGGGTTTTCTCGCCGTACGGAATGTGCCCGCAATCGGCGAAGTACAGCAGCGATTCATTGGGCAACAAGCGCTGGATTTCTGCCAGCACCGACAAACCGCCGACACCGGAATCGAACACGCCGACCGGCGCCTCACGCATGGCGCGCGCCACAGACGCTGCAACCAGGATCACGCTTGACCCGCAACTCGCGGAAACGCGAACCCAAGGCATCGATCAACAGCAAGCGGCCCACCAGCGGCTCACCGAAGCCGACCAACACTTTCAACGCTTCAAGCGCCTGAAGGCTGCCGACCAACCCCACCAACGGCCCGACCACACCAGCCTCGCTGCAGGTCAGTTCGGCTTCGCTGCCATGCCCGTACAAACAGTGATAGCAAGGGCTCTCGGCGCGACGCGGGTCGAATACCGACAGTTGCCCTTCAAGACGAATGGCGGCGCCGCTGACCAAGGGTTTGGTCGCAGCCACGCACGCAGCGTTGACCGCTTCGCGCGTGGAAAAATTATCCGAACAGTCGAGTACCAGATCCACCGCCGCAACGGCAGCGGCGAGAGAGTCCTCGTCGAGCGCCTGACGATGCGGCACCAGTTGAATCTCGGGATTGATCGCACTCAAGCGCTTTAGCGCCGAGTCGACCTTGCTCATGCCGACGCTGTCGGTGTCGTGAATGATCTGGCGTTGCAGGTTGGTCAGATCGACTGTATCGAAGTCCGCCAGATGCAGTTCGCCGACACCGGCTGCCGCCAGATACAGCGCAACCGGTGCGCCAAGACCACCGAGGCCGACGATCAGGACGCGACTGTCCTTGAGCTTCAGTTGACCATCGATATCGATGTGTTGCAGCAGAATCTGCCGGCTGTAGCGCAGCAACTCCTGATCATTCAGCACGGCAGGCGTCCCAGACTGATGCGTTGATGGCCGCCCAGATCGGTGCGGCTGTGGACTTCTTCGAAACCGCGAGTGTTCAACAGATCGCGCACGGCTTCGGCTTGATCATAGCCGTGTTCGAGCATCACCCAGCCGCCGGCCTGCAGATGATCCGGGGCCTGGGCAACGATCAGGCGCAGATCGTCGAGCCCATCCTCACCGGCCACCAGCGCACTCGCCGGTTCGAAGCGCACATCGCCTTCGACCAGGTGTGGATCGGCGGCGGCAATGTACGGCGGGTTGCTGATGATCAGATCAAAACGCTGACCTTCCAGAGCGCTGAACCAGTGACTGCTCAGCACCGTGGCGTTGTTCAAATGCAGACGCTGGCGATTGCGCTCGGCCAATGCCACCGCTTCCAGCACGCGATCCACGGCGGTGACTTGCCATGCCGGACGCTCACTGGCCAGAGCCAGGGCAATCGCGCCGCTGCCGGTGCCGAGGTCGAGCACTTTGGCCGGGGTCGCTGGCAGCAATTCCAGCGCCGCTTCCACCAGCAGTTCCGTGTCCGGCCGGGGAATCAGCGTGTGCGGTGCGACTTCCAGATCGAGTTTCCAGAATCCTTGCTGGCCGAGAATGTAGGCCACCGGCTCGCCGCCACGACGGCGTTGCAGGTATTCGGCAAAGGTCAGCGCGGCTTCCGTCGGCACGATGCGCTCGGGCCAGGTGTGCAGGAAGCTACGCGACTTGCCCAGCGCGGCCGCGAGGAGCAATTCGGCATCGAGACGTGCGGTAGGTGAGTCCGGCAGTTCGGCGGCGCGCAACAGGCTGGCAATGATGGTCATTTATTCACCTATCGCAGCGAGTTGGTCAGCCTGGTATTCAGCCAGCAAAGGCTCGATCACCGCGTCAACGCCACCGGCGAGAACGTCATCAAGAGAGTACAGGGTCAGGTTGACGCGATGGTCAGTGACCCGGCCCTGGGCAAAGTTGTAGGTGCGAATCCGCTCGGAACGGTCACCGGAGCCGACCAGCAATTTACGCTCGCTGGCGATGGCATTGGCCGCCGCGGCGGTTTGCTGATCGTTGAGCTTGGCCGACAGCCACGCCATCGCCCGCGCACGGTTCTTGTGCTGGGAACGCTCTTCCTGGCACTCGACGACGGTGCCGGTCGGTATGTGCGTGATGCGAATCGCCGAGTCGGTCGTGTTGACGTGCTGACCACCGGCCCCGGAGGAACGGTAAGTGTCGACGCGCAAATCCGCCGGGTTGATCTCAATGGCTTCCCGCTCGTCCGGCTCCGGCAACACCGCTACGGTGCAGGCCGAGGTGTGGATACGTCCCTGGGATTCGGTGGCGGGTACACGCTGTACGCGGTGCGCGCCGGATTCGAATTTCAGCTTGCCGTAAACGTTGTCGCCTTCAATGCGAGCGATGACTTCTTTATAGCCGCCGTGTTCGCCTTCGTTTTCCGAAAGGATCTCCACACGCCAGCCACGGCGTTCGGCGTAACGCGAGTACATGCGGAACAGGTCGCCGGAGAAAATCGCCGCCTCGTCGCCACCGGTGCCGGCGCGGATTTCGAGAAACACGTTGCGCCCGTCGTTGGGGTCCTTGGGCAGCAACATGCGCTGCAGATCGCCTTCCAGCGTGATCAGCAATTCTTTGGCTTCACGGACTTCTTCCACGGCCATTTCACGCATGTCCGGGTCGCTGTCCTTGAGCAGCGCCTGCGCGCCTTCAAGATCGCTTTGTACGCTGAGCAGCTTTTTATAGGCGTGTACGATCGGCTCGAGTTCGGCGTATTCCTTGGAATAAGCGCGGAACTTGGCCTGATCGGAAATGACTTCGCCGTCGCCGAGCAACGCGGTCAGTTCCTCGAAACGGTCCTGGAGGATGTCCAGTTTATTGAGCAGTGACGCTTTCATTGCGGTTTTTTATCCGAAAAGCTATCCGGTGAGCCCTCGAGGGCAAAGAGTTCCTGGGCCATGGCCAGCGCATCGAGGCGGCCTTCGGCAGAAAGCTTTTTCAGTTGCACGCTGGGCGCATGCAACAGTTTATTGGTCAGGCCACGGGCCAATTGCCCGAGCACATCTTCAGCGTTGCCGCCGTTGGCCAGCAGACGCAGGGCTTTTTGCAGCTCTTCGTCGCGCAAGCGTTCGCTCTGTTGACGATAGGCCTTGAGCACATCGACCGCCGCCAGCTCACGCAGGCGCACCATGAAATCGTCGGCACCGACCGAGACCATCTCTTCGGCCGCTTGCGCAGCGCCTTGGCGGCTCTTGAGGTTTTCGGCGACCACTTCGTGGAGATCGTCGACGCTATACAGGTAAACGTCGTCCAACTCGCCGACTTCCGGTTCGATATCCCGGGGAACAGCGATGTCGACCATGAAGATCGGTTTGTGCTTGCGCAGCTTCAGTGCGCTCTCGACGGCGCCCTTGCCGAGAATCGGCAACTGACTGGCCGTCGAACTGATGACGATGTCGCTGCGCACCAGTTCGGCCGGGATGTCCGAGAGCAACACCGCGTGGGCGCCGAACTGCTCGGCCAACAGGCTGGCACGCTCAAGCGTACGGTTGGCGACAACGATGCGTTTGACCCCCAGCTCGTGCAGATGGCGGGCGACCAGGGTGATGGTCTCGCCGGCGCCGATCAGCAAGGCCTGGCTGCGTTGCAAATCACTGAAAATCTGTTTCGCCAGGCTGACCGCGGCAAACGCCACGGACACCGGGTTTTCACCGATGGCGGTGTCGGTACGCACCTGCTTGGCGGCATTGAAGGTTGCCTGAAACAGCCGCCCCAGCAGCGGCCCGATGGTGCCGGCCTCGCGGGCCACGGCGTAGGCCGACTTCATCTGGCCGAGAATCTGTGGTTCGCCCAATACTAGCGAGTCGAGCCCGGAGGCGACGCGCATCATGTGACGAACTGCCGCATCATCTTCATGCACATAAGCACTCGCGCGCAGCTCATCGAGGCTTAAATGGTGATAATCGGCCAGCCAGCGCAGCACGATATCCGCAGAAAGCTGATCCTGTTCTATATAAAGCTCACTGCGATTGCAGGTGGAGAGGATCGCAGCTTCGCGGCTGTCGGTCATTCGGCAGAGCTGCTGCAAGGCCTCAACCAGTTGCTCAGGGGTAAAGGCCACGCGCTCGCGGACGTCTACTGAAGCAGTCTTGTGGTTAATAC
>NZ_JBIUWI010000075.1:0-13800 GCF_044743385.1 Pseudomonas sp. NPDC087639
AATCATAATAAAAACAACCATATCTACAATAATAAACAAACACTTTCCCTACTCCACGCACATCCTAACTAGTATCTTTATATTAACGCACATGTGGGGCTTCGCTACTTGATGAAACGGAGGTCGGCCACTATAAAGCGCCGGCCAAGATATTTCACCCCTGCAAATCGTTGCCGGGCATGCCGTCTGGAGGATAGAAGGGGTAGGATAGCGGCCATCTTTTCCCAGTCTTGTTATCGGAGTTGCCCATGAGTGCCGTCACTCGCGCAGCGGTGGAAGCCGTCCTCAGCCAATACACTGACCCTTACCTGAACCAGGACCCGGTCAGCGCCGGTTGCGTGAAAAACATCGAGATCATCGGTGACCGCGTCAATGTTCAGCTGGAAATCGGCTATGCCGCCGGTCTGTTCAAGAGCGGCTGGGCGCAATTGCTGCAACTGGCCATCGAAAACATCGACGGCGTGGTGATCGCCAGGGTTGAAGTCAACAGCGTGATCGCCGCGCACAAGGCCCAGGCGCAGATTCCGGGCCTGGCCAACGTCAAGAACGTGGTCGCCGTGGCATCGGGCAAGGGCGGTGTGGGCAAATCGACCACCGCGGCCAACCTCGCACTGGCATTGGCCCGTGAAGGCGCCAAGGTCGGGATTCTCGACGCCGATATCTATGGCCCGAGCCAGGGCATCATGTTCGGTATCCCCGAGCGCACTCGCCCAGAGGTCAAGGATCAGAAATGGTTCGTGCCACTCAAGGCCCATGGCGTTGAAGTCATGTCGATGGCATTCCTGACCGACGACAACACGCCGATGGTCTGGCGCGGGCCGATGGTTTCCGGCGCGCTGCTGCAACTGGTCACGCAAACTGCGTGGGGCGATCTGGATTATCTGGTCATCGACATGCCGCCAGGTACCGGTGACATCCAGCTGACTCTGGCGCAGAAAGTCCCGGTGGCTGGCGCCGTGATCGTCACCACCCCGCAGGATCTGGCGCTGCTCGACGCGCGCAAAGGCGTGGAGATGTTCCGCAAGGTCAACATCCCGGTGCTCGGTGTGGTTGAAAACATGGCTGTGCACATCTGCTCGAACTGCGGCCATGCCGAGCATCTGTTCGGTGAGGGCGGTGGTGAGAAGCTGGCGACTCAATACGGCGTCGAACTGCTGGCTTCGCTGCCGTTGTCGATGCTGATCCGCGAGCAGGCCGATGGCGGCAAACCAACGGTAATCGCCGAACCGGACAGCCAGATTGCCATGGTCTATCAGGAACTGGCCCGCCATGTCGGCGCGCGGATTGTCTTGCAGGAAGCGGCAACGCCGGCGATGCCGAATATCACCATCAGCGACGATTGATAAATCGGCCACGCTGAAAATCTGTAGGAGTGAGCCTGCTCGCGATGGCGGATTAACATTCAACGGATGTGTTGAATGGACTACTGCATCGCGATCAGGCTCACTCCTACATTTGGTTTTATGGTGTGTTTAGATCCGCAACCCGCCATCCATCTCCAGAATCCGACCGGTGTAGTAGTCGTTCTCGAAGATGTACGCCGCCGAATGGGCGATCTCTTCCGGCTTGCCCATGCGCTTGAGCGGGATGCCCGCGGTCATCTTCTCCAGCGCTTCCGGCTTCATGCCCAGGGTCATTTCAGTTTCGATGAAGCCCGGGGCGATGCCCGCCACACGAATGCCATACCGCGCCAGCTCCTTGGCCCAGGTCACGGTGGCCGCCGCTACGCCAGCCTTGGCGGCTGAGTAATTGGTCTGGCCAACGTTGCCCGCGCGGGAGATCGACGAGATGTTGATGATTGCGCCGCTGTTTTTCAGCTCGACCATTTTTGCTGCCACTTCACGGGTGCACAGGAACACGCCGGTCAGGTTGACGTCGATCACCGCCTGCCACTGGGCCAGGCTCATCTTGGTCATTTCGCCGTCCTTGACCTTGAGCAGCAGTCCGTCACGCAGAATCCCGGCGTTGTTGATCAAGCCGTGGATCGCGCCGAAATCCTCGGCGACCTGGGCAACCATGTGCTCGACCTGTTCTTCATTGGCGACGTTGCACAGATAGCTGCGCGCCTCGACGCCCTTGGCTTTGCAGGCGGCCACCGCGTCGTCGAGTTTTTCCTGGTTCAGATCGACCAGGGCCAGCTTCGCGCCTTTGCCGGCGAAATACTCGGCCATCGAGCGGCCCAGACCTTGGCAACCGCCAGTGATAATGATTACTTTGTCGTTGAGTTGCATTCGCATGCCCCGATAGCAGGTCAGAGTGGTGATCCTTTAGAGAGCCTCTCGATCTGCACCCGACATGGCCTGGCTGCACATGAGAATTGCCCCGAAGGTGACTGGAACTTATCCAAGGCACCTGTCCGTTTTTTCGACGGATTCTAATTAAGGAGTCATAAATTGAGCGTTGAAGCGGCCAAGAATGCCCGAGAATTGCTTCTCAAGGAATACCGGGGCGTGCTGTCGACCCACTCCAAATCGATGCCCGGTTTTCCCTTTGGCTCCGTCGTGCCGTATTGCCTGGACGAGCAGGGCCGGCCGCTGATCCTGATCAGCCGTATCGCCCAGCACACCCACAATCTGCAAAAAGACCCGAAATGCTCGATGTTGGTGGGCGAGCGTGAGGCCGACGACGTACAAGCCGTTGGTCGCCTGACGTATCTGGCTGAGGCGCAAAAGCTCGAAGACCCGGCGGCCATCGAAGCGGCGGCGCAGCGGTACTACCGCTATTTCCCGGATTCAAAGAACTACCACAAGGCCCACGACTTCGATTTCTGGGTACTGAATCCGGTGCGCCATCGCTACATCGGCGGTTTTGGTGCGATTCACTGGATTGATCAACTGACCCTGGCCAACCCGTTTGCCGGCAAAGCCGAGATCAGCATGGTCGAGCACATGAACAGCGACCACGCCAAGGCCATCGCGCACTACGTCGATCTGGCCGGGCTGCCGAAAACCGAGCCGGCGCTACTGGCCGGGATCGACAGCGAAGGCATGCACCTGCGCATCGGTCAGGCGCTGTACTGGCTACCGTTTCAAGCGCCATGTCATACGCCGATACAAGTGCGCGAAGCCTTGGTTTCTCTGGCTCACGCAGAGGTTTGGCCAAAAAATGCAGGGGTCGACGCTTGAATTCACGAAAGGGCGACGTCATCTAAGGCTTACTGCAAGGCATTTCTTGCGTTGAGGAATCTTTGATGCGCCCTTTTTTGTTGCTCTTTCTGCTGTTTCCGGTGCTGGAGCTGTTCGTATTCGTCAAAGTGGCAGGGTCTATCGGGTTTTTCCCGGCCCTGCTGCTGATCATTCTCGGCTCGATGTTCGGTGTGTTCGTGCTGCGCGTCGCCGGTCTGGCCACCGCACTGCGTGCCCGTGAAAGCCTGAACCGCGGTGAGCTGCCTGCGCAAACCATGCTTGAAGGCCTGATGCTGGCACTGGCCGGTGGCCTGTTGATCCTGCCTGGCTTCATCAGCGATGTGGTCGGTCTGGTGATGCTGCTGCCGTTCACCCGTCGTCTGCTGGCGAACAAAATGCGCCAGCGCGCCGAAGATCAGGCCATGCGTCAGCGTGCCTTTGCTGACGACCTGCAACCCCGTGGCGGTCCTGCACCGCGCGAGCCTATTGGCCGCGAAGGGGATGTGATCGAAGGCGAGTTCGAACACCGCGACAGCAAATAACGTCTGCATCGACACGGCACCTTCGGGTGCCGTGCTCGTTTTTGCGCTCCTTTTACGACGAGCAACTGCGAAATTTTTTTATCTGCGCCCTTGTAATAAGCTTATGCGCCCCTATGTAACGGTCACCGAAAGGTTTCCGACATTCGAGTCGGACAGACTTCCGCGGTTCGCTCGACGAATCGCAACCGGCGCAGGCCGGATTTGTTAAACCCGCCGGGACTACACCGGCCGATGAAAACCACAATTAGGAGAGATCGACAATGAAGCTTCGTCCTCTGCATGACCGCGTCGTTATCCGTCGCAGCGAAGAAGAAAAGAAAACCGCTGGCGGTATCGTCCTGCCAGGTTCGGCTGCTGAAAAAGCCAACCACGGTGTGATCGTCGCTGCAGGCCCAGGCAAGACTCTGGAAAACGGTGAAGTACGTGCGCTGGCCGTTAAAGTCGGCGACAAGGTTGTGTTCGGTCCTTACTCCGGCAGCAACACTGTGAAAGTCGACGGCGAAGACCTGCTGGTAATGGCTGAGAACGAGATTCTCGCTGTACTGGAAGGCTGATTTCCCGCTCATTTTCCCGCTACTACAAAGTATTTAAGGAATATCGATCATGGCTGCTAAAGAAGTTCTGTTTGGCGATTCCGCCCGTAAGAAAATGCTCAAGGGCGTCAACATCCTGGCTGACGCAGTAAAAGCGACCTTGGGCCCGAAAGGCCGTAACGTGATCATCGAGAAGAGCTTCGGCGCTCCGACCATCACCAAGGACGGCGTTTCCGTCGCCAAAGAAATCGAACTCGAAGACCGTTTCGAAAACATGGGCGCGCAGCTGGTCAAAGACGTTGCCTCCCGTGCCAACGATGACGCCGGTGACGGTACTACCACCGCTACCGTTCTGGCTCAGTCGATCGTCAACGAAGGCCTGAAAGCCGTCGCTGCCGGCATGAACCCGATGGACCTCAAGCGCGGCATCGACAAGGCGACCATCGCCATTGTCAAAGAGCTGAAAAACCTGTCCAAGCCATGCGCTGACACCAAGGCCATCGCTCAGGTCGGCACCATCTCGGCCAACTCCGACAGCTCCATCGGCGACATCATTGCCGAAGCCATGGAAAAAGTCGGTAAAGAAGGCGTGATCACCGTTGAAGAAGGCACTGGCCTGGAAAACGAACTGTCGGTTGTAGAAGGCATGCAGTTCGACCGTGGCTACCTGTCCCCGTACTTCGTCAACAAGCCGGAAACCATGGTTGCCGAGCTGGACAACCCGCTGATCCTGCTGGTCGACAAAAAGATCTCGAACATCCGCGAAATGCTGCCAGTACTGGAAGCCGTTGCCAAAGCCGGCCGTCCACTGCTGATCGTATCGGAAGACGTTGAAGGCGAAGCCCTGGCGACTCTGGTCGTGAACAACATGCGTGGCATCGTCAAGGTTGCAGCCGTCAAGGCTCCAGGCTTCGGCGACCGTCGCAAGGCCATGCTGCAGGACATCGCCGTTCTGACCGGCGGTACCGTTATCTCCGAAGAAATCGGCCTGAGCCTGGAAAGCGCCACCCTGGAAAACCTGGGTAGCGCCAAGCGCGTGACCATCTCCAAGGAAAACACCATCATCGTTGACGGTGCTGGCGTAGAAGCCGACATCCAGGCGCGCATCGCTCAGATCCGTGCTCAGGTTGGCGAAACTTCGTCCGACTACGACCGTGAAAAACTGCAAGAGCGTCTGGCCAAGCTGTCCGGCGGCGTTGCAGTGATCAAGGTTGGCGCTGGTTCCGAAGTTGAAATGAAAGAGAAGAAAGCCCGCGTTGAAGACGCCCTGCACGCAACTCGCGCAGCCGTTGAAGAAGGCGTGGTACCTGGCGGTGGCGTTGCGCTGATCCGTGCTCTGGAAGCCATCCTGGACCTGAAAGGCGAAAACGCTGATCAGGACGTCGGTATCGCTGTTCTGCGTCGTGCTGTTGAAGCACCGATGCGCCAGATCGCTGCCAACAGCGGTGACGAGCCAAGCGTTGTGGTCAACGAAGTCAAGAACGGCAAAGGTAACTTCGGTTACAACGCTGCGACTGGCGAATACGGCGACATGATCGAAATGGGCATCCTGGACCCAACCAAGGTGACCCGTTCCGCTCTGCAAGCTGCATCGTCGATCGGCGGTCTGATCCTGACCACCGAAGCTGCAATTGCCGACGCACCGAAGAAAGACGGTGGCGCTGGTGGTGGCATGCCAGACATGGGCGGCATGGGTGGCATGGGCGGCATGATGTAAGCCAGCCTTACCCTCGTAACGCAAAACCCCGCCTGCGATAAGCTGGCGGGGTTTTTTATTGCCCGAATTTAAGCTTTGCACCAAACCCTGTGGGAGCGAGCCTGCTCGCGAAGGCGTCGAATCAGTCAGCATGAATGCTGAATAACACACCGCATTCGCGAGCAGGCTCGCTCCCACATTTGGATCTGTGTTTCAGGCGCTGACAGGTTGTGCTTTTACTACTGCATCCGCTTTCATCGCCGGGCGATACAGCACCCAGTAATACGATCCCAGACAAATCAGCCAGCAGAAGATCGCCGTCCACACGTTGTGCGAAAAGAAGTGCGCGCCCTGCATCATCCGGCTGATCGAGAACACCGAGCCCAGCGCAAAGGCAAAGATGAACGCCTGCCTTGCCAGACGCGGACGCCGGTCACGCAGCACAAAGAACAGCGCAAACAAAGTGAACCCCGTGGCTGCATGACCGCCGGGCCAGCAACGGCCAGGCTTGTCGGTAGGCGGGCGATGGTCGAGCAGTTTGCTATAGGTTTCATGGCCGCCGAATTGCTCCAGGCTCCATGGGCATTGCACGGCTGTCACCGCTTTGACCGGTGTCACGAATGAAGTGGCCAAACCGAGCGAGAGCACCAGGCAGCCCAACTCGCGTTTGAACGGTTTCAGCCGCTCGATGAAAAACGAACCGATGAAGCCGAGAATGGCAAACACTGAAAAAGCGATCACCACCTGCTTGGCGCGGTCATGCAGGATGTCTTCAAGGAAGAAACTGTGGCGGCCGATGAAGTCGCCCGCGACCGGGTCGTAAAACAGCCGGGCCAGATCCATGTCCAGATCGGTCAGTTCCAGCAGCACCAGAATCAACGCCGCGAAGGCGGGAATGCCCAGGCACAGCCAGAAATTCAGCGGCCTTGAAACAGGACGGGCAGAGGTCGACACCATGGCAATTCCTTGGTCGGTAAGTGGGTTCGATGAGCGCAATTGCGCGGAGTCTGCGCGTGATGGCGTTGCTGATTTGTTAACCGAAAGTGAAAAAAACGTTGGCCGGCGCAATCCGTATCTTTATCGATAAACAACCCGACACACGCCTAGCCCTGAGCCACACTTGGCCGTAAGCTGCGCGGGCCACGACGGCCGTTACCGTGTACGGAGGAGGTGCCCATGCGAATTCTATTGGTCGAAGACAACCGCGATATCCTGGCCAATCTGGCCGATTACCTTGGGCTCAAGGGCTATACCGTCGATTGCGCCCAGGACGGACTGTCGGGCCTGCATCTGGCGGCCACCGAGCATTACGACCTGATCGTGCTCGACATCATGCTGCCCGGCATTGACGGCTACACCCTGTGCAAACGCCTGCGCGAAGATGCCCGCCGCGACACCCCGGTGATCATGCTCACGGCCCGCGATCAACTGGACGACCGTTTGCAGGGCTTCAAGTCCGGGGCGGACGATTACCTGATCAAGCCATTCGCTTTGTCCGAACTGGCCGCGCGGGTGGAAGCGGTAATGCGTCGTACCCAGGGTGGCGGGCGTCGGGCATTGCAGGTCGGTGATCTGAGCTACGACCTCGACACTCTGGAAGTGACGCGTGAAGGCAAGTTTCTGAAACTCAACCCGGTTGGCCTCAAGCTGCTCGCGGTGTTGATGCAGAAGAGCCCGCACGTGCTGCGCCGGGAAATCCTTGAAGAAGCGCTGTGGGGGGATGACTGCCCGGACAGCGACAGCCTGCGCAGCCATGTCCACCAATTGCGTCAGGTGATCGACAAACCGTTCGCCAAGCCACTGCTGCACACCGTGCACGGCGTGGGTTACCGCTTGGCCGAGGGCCGTGATGGAGTTTAAGCAAAGCCTTTCCCAGCGGATCATCATTGCTTTCGCGCTGATGAGCGCACTGGTGGCCGGTGCATTCGCCATGGGTATCGTCGCGACGGTGCATCTGGTAGAGGAAAAACTGATTTCAGCGGGGCTGGGCGGCGATTTGCAGCGTCTGTTGCTGATGGACAATGTCTCGGACTGGAGCCATCGCCCAGAGCCGGACCAGTTGTTCTATTTCAGTGGCGGCCCGGGCGATTTCGAATTGCCCAAGGATCTGCGGCATCTCGATGCGGGGTTCCACGAAGTGTTCCGCGAGCAGTTGTCGTATCACGCGATGGTCGAAATCGTCGATGGTCGGCGTTATGTGCTGCTGCAGGACCAAAGCGATTTCGAAGAACGCGAGCGCGTGTTGTTTGCCGTGGTGCTGGTGGGTTTTGTGCTCAGTCTGGCGTTGGCGGTACTCCTCGGCTGGGTGCTTGCGCGCAAAGTGATGGCGCCGGTGGTGCGGCTGGCTCGGCAGGTTCGCCATCGCGATCAACTGCTGGGGCTGGCACCCCCACTGGCGCCGGACTATGCGGCTGATGAAGTCGGAGAACTGGCCGTGGCGTTCGACGCCACGCTGGGGCGTTTGCGTCAGGCATTGACCCGTGAACGGCTGTTCACCAGCGATGTCAGCCACGAATTGCGCACACCGCTGATGGTGTTGGCCAGCTCTTGCGAGTTGCTGCTGGAAAACCCGGCGATCGATCAACGCGGTCGCTCACAGGTCGAGCGTATTGCCCGGGCCAGTGAGGAGATGCGTGAACTGGTGCAAACCTTCCTGATGCTTGCCCGTGCCCAGCGCGAAGACGCGGGGGCGGCGCCTCAACAGAATCTTGCCCAAGTGGCTGAAAGCCTGCTGTGTGTCTGGCGCGAACCGATCGAAAGCAAAGGTTTGAATTTGCAGTTCGAAGCCGGCAACCCCACCGCGACCTGCTACAACGCGACGTTGCTGACGGCGGTGATGGGTAACCTGTTGCGCAATGCTTGCCATTACACCGAGCAGGGTTTCATTCGCCTGACGCTCAGCGCCAACGGGTTTGTGGTCGAGGACTCTGGCGTGGGCATTCCCGAGGAGAAACGCGAGGCGATGTTCGAGCCGTTTGTCCGTGGCAGTGAAAAGCGCGGCGAAGGCCTGGGGCTTGGCTTGTCGCTGGTGCAGCGTATCTGCGAAATCCAGGGCTGGATTGTCAGTTTAAGTACGATGGAGCCCAATGGCTGCCGCTTCGAGGTAGATCTCGGCAAAATCTGACGCAAATAGTGGCTCCATGCTACTCCCGCCAACCTGTCCAAATCCTGTATAACGCTGTAATAATTTGCCGGTTTACCTGACAAAATTTTCACAACTGGATGACCTGACGCTCACATCCCGCTCCTTAAGGTGGTGTCATCAGTCATTCAGGAGTCCAGGTGATGACCGGCCCGATCAAACTCGATTTTTCCGAAAAGTACGACGATCAACATGCGCAGAAATATTTGCGCAAGCATAAGGCAAGCCTAGGGCGTCGCCTGTCTCATTTGCGTGACGAACAGCTGGCCCGCAAGGCGCTGGCGCTGGCCGGCGAACCCGGCCTGGTGCTGGATTTGCCGTGCGGCGCCGGACGTTTCTGGCCGTTACTGGCGGAAAAACCCAACCGGGTGATCATCGGTGCGGACAATTCCGAATCGATGATCAAGACGGCGATGGAAGGACAACCGGCAGAAGTGGTGAAACGGGTACAACCTTTGCACACTTCTGCGTTTGACATTGCCTTGCCGGATAACGCCGTCGACAGCATTTTCTGCATGCGTTTGCTCCATCACATCGGTGAGGCCGAGCACCGCCGGGCGATTCTTCGCGAATTCGAACGCGTAACCCGTGACAGCGTCATCGTTTCATTGTGGGTCGACGGCAATTTCAAAGCCTGGAAACGCAAGCGTGCGGAGAAGGATCGTCCCAACCGCGATTACCAGAATCGCTTTTTGTTACCGGCGGCAACAGTCGAAAAAGAATTTGAAGAAGCGGGTTTCCGCATTCAGGAACAACTGGACTTTATTCCGCTCTATGCGATGTGGCGGGTTTACGTATTACGCAAGAGGTAAAAGGATGGCAGTGCAATTTGCAGCAGAAACGCAAGTCGCTTCCCAGGATAGCTTCGACTACTACTGGAGTCAGCGCGGCGAGTGGGTCGAAGAGCCCAACGTTCGTCGTGGCGGTGAAAGTGGTGTGCAACGGATCGTGGGCAAGAACGGCCAACTGCTGTATGCCAAGCGCCAGACTGGGCACATCTATCGCAGTTGGTTGCATCCGTTCGGACGTCCGACGGTATTGCGCGAACTCGATGCCCTGACCGGCGTCAGCAAACTTGGTGTGCGCGTGCCGCAAATCGTCTTCTGCGGTGCCCAGCCTGATCCGCAGCACAAGTGGCGCGCATTGCTAGTGACCAAGTCCCTGGACGGTTTTCAGGAGCTGGAACATTGGCTGGCGGCGGCTGGTGGTCGTGATCATTGTGGCGATGCGATCTATGAACGCGTGCTCAAGGATCTCGCCGAAAACCTGGCGCGGATGCACAAGGGCCGCTGGCAGCACAGCTGCATCTACATCAAACACGTGTTTGTGCGAGTGACCGGTGAAGGCGAGTCGGCCAAAGTCGAAGTCGCGTTGATCGATCTGGAGAAATGCCGCCAGCGCCTGACCGCCTATCGCGCCGCCTCCCATGACATGAAGCAATTGCGTCGCCACTCGTCGTTCCGCGACGCGGACTGGAAGAAACTCGTCTATTTTTACGAGACGGCGTTTGGCAGCGCTATCAAAGGTTTATAGCGATGAAACTCGAAATTGCACGAGGTTTGTTTTTGGTTGGAGCCTTGGCAGTTGCTTCACTGGCGGTGGCTGCCTGGGAGCAGCCCCGCATGCAGGTGGTTGGCGCGTCGATAGACGATGCTCACTGCGCGGTACCACGGGTGGCGAAAGCCTCCGTGGCGTCCAAGCCCGATCATGATTTGCTGCTGTTCATGTTCGGACTTTCTCAAGGGATGAGGCCACAGAGTTGAACCGATTGACGCCCACATAAAAGGCCTCGCAAATGCGAGGCCTTTTTTATGCACGAAATTTGCGTCCGGCACCGCGCCCACAGGGTTACGCGGATGGTTTGGGATCAGGTTTCGCCAGCAGGGTGTAGATGCACGGCAACACAAACAACGTAAACAACGTCCCGATCGACATCCCCGTCGCAATCACCGTACCAATATCAAACCGGCTGACTGCCCCCGCGCCCGTTGCCAGAATCAGCGGCACCATGCCGAAGACCATCGCCGCCGTGGTCATCAACACCGGCCGCAGGCGAATCGCCGCCGCTTCTTCCACCGCTTCGCGCGCAGTCAGGCCCTTGTCCTTGCGCAACTGATTGGCGAATTCGACGATCAGGATCCCGTGTTTGCTGATCAGCCCGATCAGCGTCACCAGCCCGACCTGGGTGTAGATGTTCATGCTCGACCAGCCAAGGAACAGCGGAATCAGCGCGCCGCAGATCGACAGCGGTACCGTCACCAGAATCACCAGTGGATCGCGGAAGCTTTCGAACTGCGCCGCCAACACCAGGAAAATGATCGCCAAGGCCAACCCGAACGTCACCCACAACGCACTGCCTTCCTGCACGAACTGGCGCGACGCGCCGCCGTAGTCGAAGGCAAAACCGGCCGGCGCTTCTTCCCGGGCGATCTGGAGCACGGTGTCGATCGCTTCGCCCATGCTCACCAAAGGGAATCCGGAGATCTTGGCCGCATTGAGCTGTTGGAACTGGTTGAGCTGACGCGGTCGTGCGCGATCACTGACCTTGATCAGGGTCGACAGGGGCAGCAGCTCGCCCTGGGTGTTTTTCACGTAGTAATTGTTCAGCCAGTCCGGGTTGTCGCGGTACGGCCGTTCTACCTGGGCGATGACCTTGTAGCTGCGGCCTTCAATGGTGAAACGGTTGATTTCCGCCTCGCCGAGCAGCGTCGCCAAGGTGCCGCCCAGATCCTGCATCGACACGCCCATCTGCGCAGCCTTGGCGCGGTCGATATCGACCACCACCTCCGGCTTGTCGAAGGCCAGATCAAGGTCGACGAAGGCGAATTTGCCCGATTCCATGGCGCGCTTCTTGATCCGGTCGGCCACTTGCAGCAGCAATTCATAGTCGTTGGCGGTGTTGATCACGAATTCGAACGGCAAGCCTTCACCGGTGCCGGGCAGGGAGGGCAGGTTGAAGCCGAAGACCTGCAAACCGGGGATGCCTTCCAGTTTGCCTTGCACCTCGGGGAGGATTTCCATCTGGGTGCGACTGCGCTCGTTCCACGGCTTGAGCAGGAAACCGCCGATCCCGGCCTGCACGCCGTTGTAGCCATTGATCTGGAACGAGGAGTAGTACTCCGGGAATTCCTTGAAGATCTTGATGAACTCGTCGGTGTAGGTGTTCAGGTAATCGAGGTTGGTCGGTTGCGGGGCTTTGGCCATCATGAAAATGATGCCCTGGTCTTCGTCCGGCGCCAGTTCCGATTTGGTGAATTTCAGGAACACCGGGATCAGGCACAGCACGATCACCGCGAACACCAGCACCACCGGCCGAGTGTTCAGCGTGCCGTGGAGCATGCTCTGGTAGCGGCGCTTGAGGCTGTCAAAGATGCGGTCGAGGCGATGAGCCAGACCGCTGGGGTTTTCTTCGTGGCGCAGCAAGAAGGCGCACATCATCGGCGACAGGGTCAGGGCGACCACCCCGGAAATCACCACGGCCCCGGCCAGGGTCAGGGCAAACTCCTTGAACAGCGCCCCGGTCAGCCCGGTGAGGAAGCCGATCGGTGCGTAAACGGCCGCCAGAGTAATGGTCATCGACACCACCGGCATGGCGATTTCCCTGGCGCCCTCAAGCGCTGCGTCGTAAGGCGTCTTGCCTTCCTCGATGTGTCGGTGAATGTTTTCCACCACAACAATCGCATCGTCGACCACCAGACCGATGGCGAGCACCATCGCCAGCAGGGTCAGCAGGTTGATCGAGTAGCCCATCATCTGCATGAAGAACATCACGCCGATCATCGACAGTGGAATGGTCACCACCGGGATCACCACCGAACGCAGTGCGCCGAGGAACAGGAACACCACCACGATCACGATCAGTACCGCTTCGAAGAGGGTTTTCACCACTTCGTCGATGGAGGCCTGAATGAACAGTGTGGCGTCGTAGGCAATCTCGCTCTTGAGATTGGGCGGCAGTTGGGCTTCCAGCTCCGGCATGATCTTGCGCACTTCCTTGATCACATCCAGCGGGTTGGCCCCCGGCGATGACTTGATGCCGATGTACACCGACGGCGTGCCACCGAACGAGCTGACCGAGTCGTAGTTTTCCGCGCCCATTTCGACCCGCGCCACATCGCTGAGCAGCACACGGCTGTCGCCACTGACCTTGAGCGGAATCGCCGCGAACGCTTCAGCGGATTTCAATTCAGTGTTGGCGTTGATGCTGGTGACCACGTACTCGCCTTTCACTTCGCCCGCAGCGGAGAGGAAGTTGTATTGGCGTACCGCGTTGGTCACGTCGCTGGCGCTGAGGCCGAAACCGGCTAGCTTCACCGGATCGAGCCACAGGCGCATGGCAAACACCTGATTGCCGAGAATCTCCGCTTCGGCCATGCCCGGCAGGGTCGCCAGTTTCGGCTGGATGACCCGTGACAGGTAATCGGTAATCTGCGGGTTGCTCAGATCCTTGCTGAAGAAGCTGATGTACATCAGCGCCGAGGCGTCGGCAGACTCTTTGCTCAGCACCGGATCTTCGGCGTCCTGCGGCAGCTTGTTCTTCACCTCGTTGGCCTTGGCCAGCAGCTCGGTGAACAAGCGGTCGGTGTTGGAACCGATGCGCGCGTAGATCGAAATCGTCGAGAAGTTCTGCCGACTGACCGACGTCATGTAGTCGATGCCCTCGGCGCTGGCCAGGCTCTGTTGCATTGGCTGGGTGATATAGCCCTGAATGGTTTCGGCGTTGGCCCCGGGATACGCGGTGGTCACCGTGATCAGGGCGTTT
>NZ_JBIUWI010000075.1:13809-23518 GCF_044743385.1 Pseudomonas sp. NPDC087639
TGGCGCGCACCGGGCGGCGGAGGACCGGATCAGTAAAAGCCATGCGGCTTCCTTCCTCAGTCGGCGCGGCGCGGACTGTTCTGCTCGCCGAGGGTCTTGTCGTCGCTGATGGCAATGTGGGCGCCGTTGTCCAGTTTGATCTGGCCGGCCGTCACCACTTGTTCGCCGCTCTGCACGCCCTTGTTGATCATTACCAGGCCATCGCGGCGCTCACCGGTTTCGATGAAGCGGCGTTCGGCGATCAGCACCGGTTGGCCCTTGTCGTCTTTCTCGACGCTGCCGTCCTCGGCTTTCTTCTGTCCGACCACGTACAGCGAATTGCCATAGAGGGTGTACGTGATCGCACTCTCAGGTACCACGACGTGCTTCTGTGGATTGGGCAGCAGCACTTCGAGGCTGGCGAACATGCCCGGCAGCAATTTGCTGTCGGGGTTGGCGAGGGTGGCGCGCACCAGAATATTGCGGGTGCTGCTTTCGACGATCGGGTTGATCGCGCTGATCTTGCCCGGGAAATTTTGCCCGGGGTAAGCGCCGGCCGAGATATTCACCGGTTGGCCGATGGCCAGTTTCGGCACCGATTGCTCGGGCACATAGAAGTCGGCGTAGAGGCTGCTCAAATCCTGCAGGGTGGCGATTTTTGTGCCGCTGGCGAGGTAGTCGCCGACGTCGACCTGACGGATGCCGATGGTGCCGCTGAAGGGGGCGAGGATGCGTTTCTTCGCCAGCGAGGCATTGAGCTGGTTGACCGTGGCCTTGTTCTTTTGCAGTACCGCCGAGAGCCGGTCGTACTCGCCTTTGGAAATCGCGCGGCTGTCGACCAGTTGGCTGCCACGGCCGAAGTCCAGTTGCGCCAGGCCCAGGTCAGCCCTGGCGGTTTCCAGCAGGGCGGTTTCCACGGCGCTGTCGAGTTGCAGCAGCGGTTGCCCGGCCTTGACCTTCTGCCCGGATTCGAACTTGAGTTCGGTAACGGTGCCGGCGACTTCCAGGCTCAGCTCGACGCCTTGCAGCGCCTTGAGCGTGCCGACGGTGGGCAGGCGCATCTGCCACGGCTGCTCGCTGGCATTGGCCACGGCGACACTGATCGGCGGTTTCGGCTTGGAGAAACCCTGGATCATGGTGTAGATCGAAAAGGCTTTATAACCGCCCAGCACCAGGACGATCAGCAAGACAACACCCAACATGATCAGCATGCGGCGACGCAGCATATTTCCATTTCCTTGGATAAATCAGGCGAGACAGGCGGGAACATTACTCCGAGTACAGGGGGGATTCCAACTGGCAGTTTTTACAGGTTAGAGAGCAGAGGACGGCTGAACACAAAAACCGTGGTGAGGGGATTTATCCCCGACCGGCTGCGCAGCAGTCGTAAACCCGTCGCACGCCGTTCATTTGATAAACCGCGGTTGCTGGTTTGGGGCGGCTTCGCCACCCATCGGGGATAAATCCCCTCACCACAAAGTTCTGTAAACGCAGGGATATTACTGGTTCACGCCATCAGATGAAGATGGTTGTCCCAGAGCCCCGCCGGCAATTCCAGCGGTTTGGCCAGCAGTTCATCCTGACGGCAATCGTAGTAACGGCAGCGCCCTTGACCCGAGGTCACGACAAAACCGTCCTGCACGGCACCGACGCCGGCACAATCGGGCAACGGTGCGTCGAGGCGCACTTCGCCGGTGTCCAGATCCCAGATGAAGAAGCGATTGCCGCGCGGTGCGGTCAACGCCACCAGACGCAAATCGCTGTGCACCGCGACACTGGCGGTGTAGTGACCCATCGATTGCAACTGATGCTCCGGCACCGGGAACGCCGTGAACGGTTGGCCCGGACGCTTGATCGCCAGCAGCTCCGAACGCTCGTGGGACGCGCCCATGAACTGCTGGCCGGCGACGATGGTACCGTCGCTGGCAATCCCCAGATGGCGCACGCTGTTCATCTGCTGGGCGAGGGTTTCCTTGCTCAGCAGGGTGCCGTCGCGCTGCATCAATACCAGGCTTGGCTCCATGGCGTTGAGGTTCATGTCGACGCGGCTTTCCGCCTCGGTACGAATCCCGCCGTTGGCCACTACCAGCGTCTCGCCATCCGGCATCCATGACACCTGATGCGGGCCGAGGCCGTGGGTGGAAATTTCGCCGCTGTGCACCAGCCGCTCGCCTTCGAACTTGTACACCCCGAGCAGGCCACGACCGGGATCAGTGGTGTCGTTTTCGGTGGCGTACAGGTATTCGCCGTCCTTGTGCACCACGGCGTGGCCGTAGAAATGCCGGTTCGGCTGCGACGTCACGGTTTGCAGCAACGTGCCGT
The DNA here is from genome assembly GCF_044743385.1 of Pseudomonas sp. NPDC087639. NCBI lineage: Bacteria > Pseudomonadati > Pseudomonadota > Gammaproteobacteria > Pseudomonadales > Pseudomonadaceae > Pseudomonas > Pseudomonas sp. NPDC087639. Next base: position 16,111 of record NZ_JBIUWI010000075.1, read on the forward strand.
CGCGCAGGTCGATCAGATAGCTTTCGGTGCCCGGGCGGCGGGCGACGAACAGCGCAATCGACAGCGTCGGGTGGTTGATGATGTCGTGGCAACGCTGGCCGACTTGCGTGGCGAATACCCGCGTGCCGTCCAGTCGGTAGCCGACGGCGTAGTGTTTGCCGTCGGTATCGTCGCGCGCCGAGAGCAACAACGGGCTCTGATCCTTGCGCTTGAACAGCGTCCAGCCGCCCAGTGTCACTGCTCCCAGCAGCAAACTACCTAAAGTCAGAGCCTGGCGTCGCAGCATGGCACTTGCCCTCATCAGTCACCGTCGTTGGCGTTGAAGCCCAGTTGGATGCCCAGCGCCTTTGCCAGTTCGCCTTCGTGCAGGCGATGGACGACGTTGAGGCTGTCGTAGATGTCGTTCAATTGCTGGCGACCCGCGTCGTCTTCGAGCATTTCGCCGAGCGAACGCTGGGTGCTGTCGAACAGTTTCAGCGAAGCGGCATAAGCAGCGTCGATCTTGTCAGCCAACGGCTTTTGCTCGGCCGGCAGCAGGCCACGCAGGCCTTTGTTGTCGACGCCTTCCCAAACGGTTTTGGCGGCGGCAAGGCTCGCTTCCAGTGCGGTCAGGGAAGATTGGCTGCGCCATGCATCGGCCTGGAAGGGCTGTGGCACGCCTTTGCTCTGGCGGCCCATCGGCGTGCCGAGTTTTTTCTTCAGGGTGTCGAGTGCGGTGACCTGCACACGCAGCAGGTCGGCGATCGCTTCATGAGAGTCGGCGTAACGCTGGTTCGGGAACTTGCTCATCTGCGCGAGCATGCCGTCGGTGTTGTTCCAGCTTTGCAGAATCTCTTCGGCTAGTTGCTTCTGGCGTTCGCCGATGGCGATCAGCAGCGGGCAGTACTTGGCTTTCTGTTCTTCGTTGGCAACGTCAGGCTTGGCATCGAACAGGATGTACTCGTAAGCCGACAGGCCCTGAACCACCACGCTCGATTTGGCCAGTGCGGCAGCATCGATCTGCGGCTGGGCGACGACCAGTTGCTCGACCTGACGGCCGACGAGGTTTTTCTTGTCCGGCCAGAATTGCACCTGCCACGAACGGTTGCCTTCGGCCAGTGGGCCGATCAGCAGCGGTTGCAACTCGGCCCAGGCTTTCTGCGCGTGCAGGAAGTCGGCGCGGGCGGTTTCCAGGGGTTCTTTACCCTGGCAGTAGGCGAGGGCGCTGACGGCCAGTTGCTTGTCGGCTTCAACCCAACGGGTGTAGGTCGGCAGAATCACCGATTTGGCGATAGCGGCCGAAGTGACGGCTTGCGGATCCTGCGGCGAGCAAGCGCCGAGGGCGAGCGCGGCAAGGCTGGTGAACAACAACTTGGGACGGAACATGTCGGGCTCCCGATTCTTTTAAGTGTTTAAAGTGAATTCAGAAACGCCAGCAGCGCGGCACGCTGCCCGGCATTGAACGATAAAACCTGTTGCTGGGCCGCTTTCGCTTCGCCGCCGTGCCAGAGCACCGCTTCGAGCAGATTGCGCGCGCGACCGTCATGCAAAAACTGGGTGTGGCCACTGACCGCTTGCGTCAGGCCGATCCCCCACAACGGCGGCGTACGCCAGTCGCGGCCGGAGGCCTGGAATTCCGTGCGGTTGTCGGCCAGACCGTCGCCCATGTCATGCAGCAGCAGATCGCTGTACGGGCGAATCACTTGATTGGCCAGTTCAGGTTCGGCCGCGTTGGCGGCGGTGGTGTATTTCGGAGTGTGGCAGGACTGGCACCCAGCCTGGAAAAACAGGTTTTTGCCGGCCAGCACTTGTTCATCGTTGATGCCACGGCGCGCAGGAACAGCGAGGTTGCGGCTGTAGAACAGCACCAGGCGCAGAATGTTGTCGCTGACTTCCGGCTCGCCGTCCGGGCCATTGCCATTCGGTGCCTGCTTGCAAGCGGTTTGCGCGTCGCTGCAGTCATCGAAGGGCCTCAGGCTGGTCGTGAGGCCCATATCACCTGAAAACGCGTGAACATTCTGTTGATTGAGGTTCGGCTGTCCGGCTTTCCAGCCAAAGCGACCGATCACGGTTTTCTGCAACTCGTCGTCCCAAACCCGGTTTGGCCGACCGTTGATGCCGTTTTTCTCTTTGGCCTGCGCGGTGGCATTGGCGAGGATTGCGTCTTCGGGGATCGCTTCGAGCAGGCCGAGGCCGATCATCGGCGGCGCGATCCGCGCGGAGAAACGCGTATCCGGGTGCATCGGCCCGTAGCCAAGTTGGGTGATCTGCAACACCGGTTTACGCAACTCGACTTCGGTGCCGTCCTTGAATCGAACAGGCACCGGCGTGTAGTCGACTCGCACTTTGCCTTCCGGAGTGACACCGGGCACCGCCATGTCCTGGAACTGGCCGCCGTAGACCGGCTCCGGCACCACACCGACCTGCTCGATCAGCTTGGCAAACTCTGGCGAATCGGGAATCGACAGGCGTACCAGCATCGATACCGCGTTGGTCGCGCCGTTCTCCGGCGGATGACCGCGACCGTCTTTGATGTGGCAGTTCTGGCAGGCGTTGGTGTTGAACAGCGGGCCGAGGCCGTCGCGCGCGGTGGTGGTCGACGGGGCGATCACCCAAGGGCTGCGGAAGAAGCTGTTGCCGACGCTGAAATCCACCCGGCGTGACGGCGGCAGGTTGGCCGAAGGCAGGGAGAACGCGTTCTGATCGGTCTTGCGCACGGTCGCTGCACCACCCGAGCGTGCTTCACCCGGCTCGGCCTGGGTAAAGCGCGGGGCGTCATCGCAGGCACTCAGGCCCAGGGCCAGAAACAGTGCGGACAAGCGAAGAGGCAGCGAGGGCATCAGACATCCTGAAGACGTGCGAAAACAAAGGCGCAAAGTCTAACAGGGCGAGGGAGTTTGAATAAGAGGAATTATCGTTTGCTTGATGTGCCGCAACACCTAAACTCCCTGTAGGAGCTGCCGCAGGCTGCGATCTTTTGATCTTGCTTCTAAAAAGACAGATCAAAAGATCGCAGCCTGCGGCAGCTCCTACAGGGGACTGTGAACAATACATATGAAAAAGGCGACCCGCAGGTCGCCTTTTTCAGTCAGACGCGGTTGATCAGAACTCGTGATCAGCGTTGTCCGGGTTCAGGTCGCTGATGCCCAGTTTGCCGGCAGCGGCTTCGATCGAACCGGTCTGCTTGACCAGCGATGCGATAGCGTCGCGAACGACCTGGTTGCCAGCGGTGTTGCCGGCCGCGATCAGTTGGTCGTAGTGCTCACCTTTCTTAGCGTGATCAACCATGACCTGGATCTTGGCTTCGGTAGCGGCCAGATCAGCTTTCAGCGCGGTGTCGGCAGCCGGATCGGCCTTGGCCACCAGCGACGACAGGCTGGCGCCGGTCATCTTGGTGCCGTCAACACGGGTGTACTCGCCCAGGTAAACGTTACGAATGCCTTTGGCATCGTAGAAGTGCGAGTAGTGGGTGTTGTCGCTGAAGCAATCCTGTTCGTCTTCCGGGGAATTGGCTTCCAGGGAAACCTTCATGCGCTCGCCCGCCAGTTCGCCCAGGGACAGACTGCCCATGCCGAAGAGCATTTTGCGCAGACCGGTTTCGCCCGGCTCGGCTTCCAGGGTGGCGCGGTAGTTGTCAGCCACGTTCGGCTTCCAGTTGCCGACCATTTCTTCCAGGTCGCTGACCAGCAGTTGGGTCACGGACTTCAGGTAGGCACGACGACGATCGTTGTGACCGCCAGTGGCGCCGGCGCCTTCCAGGTAGTCCGAAGCAGGACGGTTGCCAGCGCCAGGGCCGGTGCCGTTCAAGTCCTGGCCCCAGAGCAGGAATTCGATCGCGTGGTAGCCGGTGGCAACGTTGGCCTCGGAACCACCCAGCTCGTTCAGGCTGGCGAGTTTTTCCGGGGTGATGTCTTTGACATCGACCTTGTCTTCGCCGACCTGTACTTCAGTGTTGGCGATGATATTGGCGGTGGCGCCCGGGTTACCCAGTGCGTGTTCGTAGGATTTGTCGACGTAGTCGATCAGACCCTCGTCCAGTGGCCAGGCGTTAACCTGACCTTCCCAGTCATCGATGATGGTGTTGCCGAAGCGGAACACTTCGCTCTGCAGGTAAGGAACGCGAGCAGCAACCCACGCAGCCTTGGCGGCTTTCAGGGTGTCGGCGTTCGGCTTGGCGAGGAAAGCGTCAACGGCGGTTTGCAGGATTTTCGCGGTGGATTCGGCATCGCTGTAAACGGCGAAGACCATGTCGGCGTAGTGCGCGACCACTGCCTTGGCAGCGGCTTCGTCGACTTTACCGGCAGCGGCAGGCGCGGCTGCTGGAGCGGCGGCGGTGGCGGCTGGAGTCGGCGTGGCCGGGGCGGCAGCCTTGTCTTTGCCTTCGCCGCAACCGGCGAGGGAAATAGCGATGGCCAGCAGACTGGCGGTAGCCAGAGGCATACGAATCATGGCGAACATCCTGCTTCGGTAGTTGAGTGGACTCGCGCTGGGGGCGCAAAACTGCGACATAATGCAAATCTTTCGCATTATGTGTAAAGGGTTGTGCTTGGAAATATTTCTTATTTAGCCAACGCTTATGCGCTGTATCAGAGAATCGCCGCGTTACTGCGCTGCGCCTGCTTGAGGTAGGCACTGAGCTCCCGCGCCGGCAGCGGCTTGCTGTAGTGGTAACCCTGACCTTCGTGGCAGCCTTCGGAGATGATGTAGGACTCTTGCTCGGCGGTTTCCACGCCCTCGGCAATCACCTGCATGCCGAGACTCTTGCCCAGTTGAATGATCGCGCGAACGATGGTCGCATCATCGTCGTCATCCAGCAGATCCTGAACGAAGCTCTTGTCGATCTTGATCTTGTCCAGCGGCAGACTTTTCAGGTAGCTCAGTGACGAATACCCGGTGCCAAAGTCGTCGATGGCGATCAACGCCCCGGAGCGACGCAGGCTCAGCAGGTGCTGGGCGGCGGTGCTGATGTCTTCCATCAGGCCGGTTTCGGTGACTTCCAGTTCCAGGCTGCGCGGTGGCAGGCGGTACATCTGCAACAGGTTGTTGACCACACGCGGCAACTCGGCGTGGTGCAGTTGCACGGTGGACAGGTTGACCGCCATGCGCAGATCGGCGAAGCCCTGATCGTGCCATTCGCGCAACTGCTTGCAGGCCTGATCGAGCACCCATTCGCCGATGGCAATGATCGTGCCGTTTTGCTCGGCCAGCGGAATGAATAAGTCCGGCGGCACCAGACCATGCTCCGGATGCTGCCAGCGAATCAGCGCCTCGACCCCGACCACGCGGTGATCGCGGTAGCTGATCTGCGGTTGATAGACGAGGTAGAACTGATCGCGAATCAGTGCGTCACGCAGGTCTTTTTCAAGCTCACGACGGCGGCGCATCTCGCTGTCGACGCTGGCGATGTAGAACTGATAGCGATTGCGTGAGCGAGTCTTGGCCAGCGTCATGGTCTGCTCGGCTTTCTGCAACAGCTTTTCAGTGCTGTCGCCGTCCTCCGGGAACAGGGTGATGCCGATGGTCGCGCGCAGGCGGATCTCCTGATGATCGAGGGCAAACGCCGCTTCCAGGTCATCGAGAATGCTTTGCGCCAGTTCGGCAGCTTCGTAAGGCTGTTCGATATCGGCCTGCACCAGGGCGAACTGGTCGCCGCCCAAACGGGCGAGGGCGCCTAGGCGGCCGCTGTGGGCGCGCAGGCGATCAGCCAGGGCCAGCAATAATTGGTCGCCGGTCTGGTAGCTGAACTGCTCGTTGATACCTTTGAAATCATCCAGCCCTACACACAACACTGCGACCCGACGCTGCAACTTGCCGGCGTCGACCAGAATCTTGTCCAGTTGCTGCTGCAATTGCTGACGGTTCGGCAGGCCGGTGAGGAAATCGTACTGGGCCATGCGCAGCAGGCTGTTTTCCGCTTCGTGGCGCAGGTGGGTATTGCGTTCGATGGATTCGAGCAACTGGTTGGCGGTGTTGATCCAGAGGCCGAGTTCGTTCTTTTCGTGGCCCTTGAGCTGCGGAATCTTGTGTTCGCTGGGGCGATCCGGATTGATTTCGGTCAGATGCTCGATGATCCGCGACAGCGGTTTGGTCAACAGCCAGTGATAAACCAGATACAGCACCAGACCCATGGCCAGCGCCCGCAGCACACCGGAAATGAAGATGATCACCGAGCTGACGATAAAACCCTCACCATAAGTGGCGGTGTCGAGGGTGATGCTCAAGTCGCCGTAGTACTCGCTGTACGGTCCACGTCCCACCAGTTGGGTGGTGAACGTGCGTTCTTGCCCAAGAATCAGGTCGGTCAGCCAGCGGCTGTTGGAATGCTGCAACTCACGGGACTTCTGCGCCAGCATCGCTTCGTTGGGGTGGCCAATGGAGGCCTGGCGCACGGCATCGTCCTGAAACAGGCCTTCGATCACCTGCATGCCCATCTCCCGATCCAGGCTATAGACGGCCTGAGTGGAGGGATCACGGAACATGTCGAGGATGCGCTCGGCGTCGCCCGCCACGGCCTGACGGGTTTTATAGGCGTCGAAAACGATCTGCGCGCAGCTCAAGACCACGCCGACGATCAATGCTGACAGGAGCACGACCCGGAGCAACTTCACCGACAAGCTGTTCTTGAGTTCCAGCTTCAAAGGGTTATTCCTTGTTCCGTGCGGGTAGCGTCAGTTTGCCATGAGTATTGGCAATCCCGTGTTTGCAGTCAAAGGGACAATCAGGCCTCAAGTCATTCGCCTGTGGTCTTGGCCGAAATACTGCTGTCTGGAGTATTAGTCCTATTTGTACTATGTCGGTAGTTTCTGCCCCCAACTTGAGCGGTGCGCAAGAAATTTTCCTCTGTTTGATGTTAGCCCGCTGTGGCTCGGCGACAAGCAGTCAAAGCCAGCTTTCCTCGTGAGAGAAATGCTCTCCCTGTGGACATAAATCACAGGCATGAAAAACCCGGCAAAAGCCGGGTTTTTTGTCTGGCGCGCAGCTTAAGCGGTGAAGGCTTTGCCTTCGAACTGCTCAGCAACGAACTTCCAGTTGACCAGGTTCCAGAACGCTTCGACATACTTAGGACGAACGTTGCGGTAGTCGATGTAGTAAGCGTGTTCCCAGACGTCGCAGGTCAGCAGCGGGGTGTCGCCGCTGGTCAGCGGGTTGCCGGCGCCGATGGTGCTGGCCAGAGCCAGGGAACCGTCAGCCTTTTTCACCAGCCAGCCCCAGCCGGAACCGAAGGTACCGATCGAGGTTTTGCTGAACTCTTCCTTGAACTTGTCGAACGAACCGAACGCAGCGTTGATGGCTTCAGCCAGCGCGCCGGTTGGTTGACCGCCGGCGTTTGGTGCCAGGCAGTTCCAGTAGAAAGTGTGGTTCCAGACCTGAGCGGCGGGGGTGGGGGTGGCGCGCGGGGACGGCGTGGCGAGTGGGGGGGGGGGGTGGC
>NZ_JBIUWI010000076.1:0-21561 GCF_044743385.1 Pseudomonas sp. NPDC087639
AAAAATATCGTCTGGTCATATCACACCTCGTCGCTGGGCGTAGATTACCGCCCTTTAGGGGTGTCCAGAATCATTAAGCCAGATCAGGTGAGGGGGAAGGATCGTGAGAGCAACACAAAAACAACAGATAAAACTCGAGCCTCGGCGACTACGCTGCCGGGTCGACGTTATCCAATGCTCTGTTCACCGCCAGTTCACCAAGCATCACCACTTGCGCGATCCCCAGCAACGTCTTGCGATGCGTGCCTTGCAGCAGCGCGGCGAAGTCGCCGAGCATGACACTGGCCGAGCCCAGGGACTCGCTGGCGTTGGCCAGCAGGGATTCGGTGTCGGCCTTCGGATTGACCTGGAACATCTGGTTCTGGACGTAGGGCGTGGCCATGATGGCGGCCGTGGGTTTGAGGTAGAAGTCGAGGGCGCGGTCGGCGGCTTCGTGGAGTTTGCGGGTGTCTTCGCAAACGTAGGGAGACGTTGTAGTGGCGTCCGCAGGAATGGTTTTTTCGGGCGGATTGGGTGTTGGCTTTTTCATGGTGTAACTCCGGTGTGGTGATGGAGCTGGCCCATTCGGTTCCAATCGAAGGGGTGGCAGCTGTACGCAGGTTGGAACCCGGGCCACCAAAAAACCCGACAGACTCGAAGTCTCCTGCGCACAGCCGCCATAACGGAGTGCACACCATCAAGGTGCGCAAGCATACGTCATGAAAGCCGATTTTGCGCTTTCGGGGGTTCCGGGGTTCCAATCCAGATCGCTGAATTGGCAGCGACGTTCACAGCCTAGAGAGCCGACGTCCGACGGACAACCTGAAAACATTGTGGGAAGGTTCTGCAATTTACCTACACACTTAAACATCACGAATTGAAATACCAACTGTAGCCCTCACCCACCGCGCTTACGGCAATCCCCCGCCACGGTGTATTTAATGGTGTTGAGCTGGCCTTTGGAGTCCTCATAAGTCATCGCCGCAGGCACTACCGCGCAAGCCACGGGCGAACGCACAACACTCACCACGTTCACCACATCCAGCTTCATCCCGTACGCGTACTCCTTGACCACCGGCGCTGCTTTACCCTGGTTGGCGGCGTACTCTTCCATGGCTTTGCCGTTGGCACTCAACGCCCTGTCAAACGTACGATCACCGCCGCCTTCAGCCAACACATTCAGCGACGTCGCCATCACCCCGGCGAACGCCATCCACTGGATCAACTTCATGTTTATTACCTCCATAAAAAAGCCCGGCATCGATGCGCGATGACGGGCTTGATCAAGTGCGACACACTTACAGGTCTTGGGTTTTTTCGTCTTTCTTATCGTTGACGACGACCGGATCGCGAGCCTGTTCCCGGGCGACGAACAGCTCTACAGAGCGGTCGTTGGCGGTCATCATTTTTTCGAAAGTGCGGTCACCGCCACCTTCGGCCATGGCCAGAGAAGACATCACCAGAGCGGCTGCAAAGGCACTGATTTTTACCAATTTCATGTTTGATTCCTCGTTTAAGTAGCTGACGGGATCAAGGTAACAATCCGAACCTATCGTGACGGTGGCGAGGGGATTACATATTCGTAATGTCAGCACACCAGAGAATTTGCAGGCCTGAAAAGTAATTTGTGGTGAGGGGATTTATCCCCTCACCACAGGGTTGTGTTCACACATCAGGTGGGGGTTGTAGCCACCATTAAGTGGGGACTGCGTCCTCATCCCGGCGATGGGCAATCTGATACAGCGCCGGCAAGATCAGCAGCGTGAGGATCGTTGAGGACAGAATCCCGCCGATCACCACCGTTGCCAATGGCCGCTGCACTTCCGCGCCAGTGCCGGTCGCCAGCGCCATCGGAATGAAACCGAGGGACGCCACCAACGCCGTCATCAACACCGGCCGCAGGCGAGTCAGCGCCCCAACATTGATCGCATCAGTGAGCGAACGTCCCTCCTCCCGCAGATTGCGGATGAACGCAATCATCACCAAGCCGTTGAGCACCGCCACCCCGGACAACGCGATAAACCCGACACCCGCCGAAATCGACAGCGGAATATCGCGCAGCCACAGCGCCATCACGCCCCCGGTCAGCGCAAACGGAATCCCGGTAAACACCAGCAAGCCGTCCTTCAAATTGTTGAACATCATGAACAACAACCCGAACACCAGCAGCAACGCCACCGGCACCACAATCTGCAAGCGCTTGGCCGCTGACTGCAGCTGCTCGAACTGCCCGCCCCAACTGGTCCAGTAACCGGCCGGCACCTGCACATCACGTTCGAGCACTTCGCCCGCCTCTTCAACGAATGAGCCGATGTCACGCCCACGCACGTTGGCGCTGACGATCACCAGGCGCTTGCCGTTTTCGCGGCTGATCTGATTCGGCCCCAGCACCAGATCAAGGCTGGCGACGTCTTGCAGTGCGATGAAGCCGATCTGATTGGCCGAGCCGTTCACGGCAGGTACCGGAATCAGCAGCGCCGACAAGCCTTCGATGTCCTTTCGCATGGCATCGGACAAACGCACGACCATGTCGAAGCGTCGGTCGCCCTCATACAACGTCCCGGCCTGACGCCCGCCCACGGCAACGGCAATCGTGTCTTGCACATCACCGACGTTGAGCCCATAACGCGCCGCCTTGTCGCGATCAATGTTGATGGTCAGCACCGGCAACCCGGTGGTCTGCTCGACTTTGACCTCGGACGCGCCGTTGACCTTCTGCATGGCCGCCGCGATTTTCGCAGCGGTGGCGTTGAGCACGTCCATGTCATCGCCAAACACCTTCACTGCCACGTCACTGCGCACGCCGGAGATCAGTTCGTTGAAGCGCAGTTGAATCGGCTGCGACAGCTCATAGTTGCTGCCCGGCAGAGTCGCGGCGGCGGCTTGCAGTTCGGTCATCAGGGTTTCGCGGGACTTGCCCGGGTCTGGCCATTGATCCTTGGGCTTGAGCATCACGTAGCTGTCGGAGATGTTCGGCGGCATTGGGTCGGAGGCGATTTCGGCAGTGCCGGTGCGGGCGAACACGCGCTCGACTTCCGGCATTTTGGCCAGAATCAGCGTTTCCAGGCGCTGCTGCATGTCCACCGATTGCGTCAGGCTGGTGCCCGGTACGCGCAAGGCTTGCAGGGCGAAATCACCTTCGCTGAGGCTCGGCACAAACTCGCTGCCCATGCGGCTGGTGAGCACACCACTGAGCACGATCACGCCCAACGCAGCGCCCACGGCCACCGCGCGATGGGACATGACCCAGGCCAGCGCCGGTGCATAAAGATTACGCGCGCCGCGCATGACTGCGCCCTCTTCTTCCTTGACCTTGCCAGTCACGAACAGCGCAATCGCCGCCGGGACAAAAGTCACCGACAACAGCATGGCACCGAGCAACGCGATGACCACGGTGAACGCCATCGGGTGGAACATTTTCCCTTCAACGCCGCTCAGGGCGAAGATCGGCAAGTACACGACCATGATGATCAACTGGCCGAAAATCAGCGGTCGCCGCGCCTCTTTGGCCGCCGCAAACACTTCTCTGAAACGCTCGGCCCGGGTCAACAAGCGCCCGTGATGTTGCTGGGCGTGAGCCAGTCGACGCAGGGTGTTTTCGACGATCACCACCGCGCCGTCGACGATGATGCCGAAGTCCAGCGCGCCGAGGCTCATCAGGTTGGCGCTGACCTTGTTGCTGAACATGCCGGTGAAGGTGAACAGCATCGACAGCGGAATCACCATCGCGGTAATCAGCGCGGCGCGGATGTTGCCGAGGAACAGGAACAGAATCGCGATCACCAGAATCGCGCCTTCGATGAGGTTCTTTTTCACCGTGGCGATGGCTTTGTCGACCAAGTGCGTGCGGTCATAAACCGGCACCGCAATCACACCTTGGGGCAAGGATTTGTTGATCTGTTCAAGCTTGCTGGCGACGGCTTGCGAGACGGTGCGGCTGTTCTCGCCGATCAGCATGAACACCGTGCCGAGCACCACTTCGCGACCGTTTTCCGTGGCCGCACCGCTGCGCAGTTCACGACCGATTTCCACGGTGGCGACGTTCTTGATGCGGATTGGCGTGCCGTCGACATTGGCCATGACGATGTTGGCGATGTCCTCGGTGCTCGCCACTTGTCCCGGCGCACGAATCAGCAACTGTTCGCCGCTGCGCTCGATGTAACCGGCGCCGACGTTGGCGTTGTTGCGCTCCAGCGCCGTGACCAGATCGGTGAGGGTCAGCTTGTACGCGGCCAGGCGTTTCGGGTCCGGCGCAATCTGGTATTCCTTGGCGAAGCCGCCGATGGTGTTGATCTCCGCCACACCCGGGACGTTGCGCAATTGTGGCTTGATGATCCAGTCCTGAATCACCCGCAGATCGGTCGGCGAGTAGGCCGTGCCGTCCTCCTTCAACGCACCTTCCTGCGCCTCGACCGTCCACAGGAAAATCTCGCCGAGACCGGTGGAAATCGGCCCCATGACCGCTTCCGCGCCTTCGGGCAATTGCTCCTTGGCGATCTGCAAGCGCTCGTTGACCAATTGGCGGGCGAAGAACAGGTCGGTGCCGTCCTTGAAGATCACCGTGACCTGCGACAGCCCCGAGCGCGACAGCGAACGGGTCTGCTCCAGTGCCGGCAAACCGGCCATGGCGGTTTCAATCGGGAAGGTGATGCGCTGCTCGGTTTCCAGCGGCGAGAACCCGGCGGCGCCGGTGTTGATTTGCACCTGGACGTTGGTGATGTCGGGCACGGCGTCGATCGGCAGTTTTTGATAACTGGCGATGCCGAGGCCGGCCATGAGCAGAACGGCGAGCAGCACGATGATGCGCTGCTCGATGGCAAACTGGATCAGGCGTTCGAACATGGGGACCTTCCAGAATTAATGACTGTGCTCGGCTGAGGCTTTGCCCAGTTCCGACTTGAGGACGAAGCTGCCGGCGCTGGCGACTTGCGCGCCCGCCTCCAGCCCTTGAGTGATTTCCACCTGCCCCGCCGCGCGACTGCCCAACTCCACCGCTTGCGCTTTGAAGCCGTCGTCGGTGCGCACGAACACCGTGGGTTTGTCCTCGACGGTCTGGATCGCGGTTTCCGGCACCGCGACTTGCGCCTGACGGCTGTCGGTGGCCACCAGCGCCGTGACGAACAGCCCCGGACGCCACGAACCCTGCGGGTTTTGCAGAGTGACGCGCACGGTTGCGGTGCGAGTCTGCTCGCCCAGCAGGCTGCCGACATAAGCCACGCTGCCGGTGACTTGGGCGTTCAGTTCCGGGGCGCTGACGGTGACTGCTTTGCCCACTTGCACCTTGTTCAAGTCCTTGGGTGACACGCCGAACGTCACCCACACCCGCGCCAAGTCCGAGAGCGTGAAAGCCGCCGTGGTTTCATCAACCACCTCCCCCGGCGTCAGGTGTTTTTCCACCACGACACCGTCGAACGGTGCACGCAGTTCATAGCGATTGCCGCCGGTAGCGACCACGCTGCCGCTGAGTACGCTGATTTTTTGCCGGGCGTTGCTGACGGCGATTTCGGCTTCTTCCAACGCTTGGCGCGCCTGAAGGAAATCCTGCTCGGCGGAGATCTTGTCTTGCCACAGCTTTTTCTCGCGCTCGTAAGTCGTGCGCGCCAAGGCCAAACGACGTTGCGCGGCGGCTTGCTCGCTGCGCTGATCGGAGATCTGCTGACTGGCGATCACTGCCAGCAACTGACCCTTTTTCACCGGTTGCCCGAGGTTGACCGCTACCGACTCGACCACGCCCGGCACGCGCGGCACCACGTGGGCGGTGCGGTCTTCGTCAAAGCGCACTTCGCCCGGGAACGGCAGGCCGAGGCTGATGTTCTGCGCCTGTGCCTGGGCCAGTTGAATGCCCGCCGCGGTGATCTGCTCGGCGCTCAACTCGATATGCCCTTCTTCAGCGTGGTCGCCGTCAGCGGCTGCGCCTTCTTCAGCGTGATCGGCATGTTCCGCTGCTTCATCGGCGTGGGCGTCGATGGACGCATTGCCCGGCCACATCGAGCCGATGCCGATGCCTAATGCCAAGATCGCCGCAGCAACCACAATCAGTTTTTTATCCATGGAAACTCCTCTGCGCCAAACCATCGCGCAGTGATCAAAAAGATGAAATTCAAGGGCTGACGGCGAGGTCGCCGAAGATCCGTTCGATGCGTACCCGGGCGTCGGTGGCTTCGCTGACGGCCTGGATGTATTGGCTGCGCGCACTGATCAGCGTGCGCTGGGCGTCGAGCACATCGAGGAAACCGAACTTGCCCATTTCAAAGCCACGCGTGGCGCTGTCCACCGCACTTTGCGCGGCGGGCAGGATGGTCTGGTTGAACGCGGTGACTTCACCGTTGGCGGTCTGCCATTGCGCCAGTGAAGTCTGGATTTCCGTGCGCAAACGCAGCTCGGTGGCATTGCGCAGGTCCCGCGCCTGATCGCTGCGCCGTGCGGCCGCGAGCACGTTGCCCTGATTGCGGTTGAACAGCGGAATCGGCATCGACAGCCCGACCACGTTGACCCGCTCGCGCTCGGTTTCGCTGTATTGGCTGCCGATGCTCACCGTCAGGTCGGGGATGCGCTGGGACTTTTCCAGGCCCAACGAGGCTTCGCGCTGATCGATCTGTAATTTGGCCAGACGCAGCTCGGCGGTTTCGTTAAGACGATCAAGCAAACGTGTGGGTGGCGGTACGGCGGCGAGGCTTTGCGTGGCGGCTTGCACGTTGACCGAAGTGGGCAACGGTGCGCCCATGACCTGCGCCAATTGTTGATAGGCGTTGGCCTGATCGCGTTCGGCGCGGCTCAGTTCCAGGCGCACTTCGGAGAGCTGCACTTGCGCGCGCGTGCCTTCAACGGGCGATGATTTGCCGGCCTCGATCCGCCCTAGCGCCACACGCAAACCGTGCTCGGCCAGTTGCAGCGACTGACGGGACAACTGCAAGCGCTGCTGCGCAGTCTGGGCGCTGTTGAACGCTTGAATCACATCGGCGCGCAATGTGTTGCGCTTGCGTTCAAGCTCGATGCCGGCGGCGTCCTGCGCGCGGCTGGCGACGTCAATGCGCGCGCCACGTTTGCCACCCAGTTCGATCGGCTGGCTGAGCATCACCGTGGTGGTGCGGGATTCGCGGCGGGTGTCCTCGGCCTCCCATGACACTTCGGGGTTGGGGATCAGGCCAGCCTGTTTGCGGTCACCCTCGGCGATGCCGATTTCCCATTGCGCGGCCGCCAGATCCGGGTTGCCGGCGAAGGCCGATTGCAGGGCTTGTTCGAGGGTCAGCGTCGAGGCTTGCGCAAGCCCCGCTGTGGTCAGCCATAAAACGCTGCTGGCCAGTACCCACCTTTTTTTCAGGCGTGATCGCGCCGTCAGTTCTATTAAACCGGGCAATGGAATGCTTCCTTTAATCAAGAATCTTCGATGGCGCCACGGTAGGGTTTTGAACTTATCGACAAGGTGACTGGAAGATTACAAATCCGTTATCCAGGGTTGCAGGAAGTTGTTTTGCACTAGCATGCGAAGTGCGACATTCAATTATGTAATACACGGAAACAAATACACCGAAGTTATCTGCCGAACAGCACTTGCCTGAAACGAGTTCTCATGAAGGGTGCCTTATCGCCCTGCGACAGGCTGCCGCAGTGGCTCTATTCAGGGCTTCATCGAGAGGTTTTTCGTTGACTCTGTAGCTACTACAGCCTTTACCTTGCACGCCTGCACGCAGAGAAATCTCTGTAGGAATATTTTTAGTCGTTAATAAAACCCGCCCGGAAGCCCTTACAAAAACAATAACTTTCCCGGCCACCCTTAATTAAATATCCATTAAATAAAAGTGGTGATAGATCATGCGAATCCTTGTCATCGAGGACGAGCTTAAAGCTGCCGAATACTTGCATCAGGGTTTGACCGAAAGTGGTTATATCGTCGACCACGCGGCCACCGGCGCCGATGGACTGCATCTGGCACAACAGCAGGCCTACGACCTGATTATTCTCGATGTGAATCTGCCGGAACTCGACGGCTGGGGCGTGCTGGAACAACTGCGCCGTACCCACGCCACGCGGGTGATGATGCTCACCGCACGCGGGCGTCTGGCCGACAAGATTCGCGGTCTCGATCTGGGCGCCGACGACTATCTGGTCAAGCCATTCGAGTTCCCCGAGTTGCTGGCACGGGTCCGTACACTGATGCGCCGCAGCGAAAACATCCCGGTGCCGCAGGTGCTGAAAGTCTCTGATCTGGAACTTGATCCCGGGCGCCATCGTGCGTTTCGTGGCGAGCAGCGCATTGACCTGACCACCAAGGAATTCGCCCTGCTGCATCTGTTGATGCGCCAGTCCGGCGAGGTGCTGACCCGCACGCAGATCATCTCGCTGGTGTGGGACATGAATTTCGACTGCGACACCAATGTGGTCGAGGTTTCGATCCGGCGGTTGCGGGCGAAGATCGACGACCCGTTCGACCACAAGTTGATCCACACCCTGCGCGGTGTCGGTTATGTGCTGGAGGCGCGCGAATGAAACCGGCCAGTCTGTCGATGCGCCTGGGTTTGACGGTGAGTATTCTCGGCGCGCTGCTGGTGGTGTTTCTGGCGATCCTGGCGTATTTCGCCCTGACCCATGAGCTCAATGCGCTTTCCAGAGACAGCTTGGAAAAGAAAGTGGAGCAAGTCGAACACAGCCTGTCGCTGTACGCCGATGCTGGTGAGATTCGCTCCAAACCGCATATCTTGCTCGATCAGGTGATGGGCCATGACAACCTCACGTTGACCATTTACGACCGCGCAAATCTGCGTACGCCGCTGCTGAAATCCGGCTCGGGACTGGCCGATCCACGGGTTGAATTGAAAGCGGTTCGGGCGACCACCGAGCAGTTGAGCTACAGCGATAGCACTGATGCTGAAGGCGCAAAATTTCTGACGGTGTCGAAGCTGATCCGCCTCAAGGATGGCAGCAGCGTACCGGTGTTGCTGTCGATGGATAACGCTCACGATCAGGCCTTGCTCAGTGCCTATCTGCGCTCGACGCTGATTGCCTTGCCGTTGTTGCTGATCTTCATTGGCCTGACTGCCTGGGGCGCGGTGCAGCGCGGGCTGGCGCCGATGCGCGAGTTTCGCAAAGTGGCGGCGATGGTCTCGACTCAGGATCTGGATCATCGGCTTTCAGTGGTGAACATGCCGCAGGAACTCAGCGAACTGGCGCAAGGCATCAACTTCATGCTGCATCGGCTCGATGCCGGGGTGCAGCAGTTGTCGCAGTTCTCGGATGATCTGGCCCATGAGCTGCGCACGCCGATCAACAATCTGATGGGCAAGGCGCAAGTCACACTGTCACGCGAACGCAGCGTGGATGAGTACAAGGATGTGCTGGTCTCCTGCACTGAAGAACTGGAGCGCGTGGCACGGATTGTTTCGGACATGCTGTTTTTGGCGCAGGTCAGTCATCCATCGGCACTGGCACCGTTTGAGTCGGTGGCGCTGGAGGTGGAAGCATTGAAGGTGGCGGAGATGTTTTCGCTGTCGGCGCAGGACAAGCAGATTCATTTGAACGTGCTTGGCAGTGCGTCGGTGATGGGCGATCGGTTGATGATTCAGCGAGCGATTTCCAATCTGCTGTCCAACGCGCTTCGGCATTGCCCGGCCGGGAAAACCGTGACGCTGCTGATCGAGCAAGGCGCGGCGCAGACGTCACTGCTGGTCAGTAATCCTGGCGCGGGGATCGAGGCGCAACATCTGCCGCATCTGTTTGATCGCTTCTACCGGGTCGACAGCAGCCGCTCGCGTTCGCAGGGCAGTACCGGGTTGGGGCTGGCGATTGTGCGTTCGATCATGAGCCTGCATCAGGGCGTGGCCGACGTGAAAAGCCTGCCCGGTGCGATGACCGTGTTCCGATTGGGTTTTCCTGCGGAGGCGTGAATGGCCCCATCGCTGGCAAGCCAGCTCCCACAGTGATCTACGGTGACTCCGGATTTTGTGAACACCACCGAAACCTGTGGGAGCTGGCTTGCCAGCGATAGCGGTGGGTCAGTCGATAGCGGTGGGTCAGTCGATAGCAATGTTGAATGCCTGAGCGGAAATCGAGCGTTTTGTGCGATTTTTTACCGAAACGCTCGCGTCCCCGCACAAACTCCGAAAGCTCTCGCTTTAACCTCCGTTTCGTCCTACAGCCAGCCTTGAGTGGATAGCTCTAAGGTGAGTGCCCAGGCAGGTCGAATATCGAAACGAGGCAAATAATGAAACGAGATGTCTTTTGTGAGTTGGTTGGGGGCGTCGATGCTTTGGCAGCCCGGCATCAAACTCATGTCACGCAACTCCCCTATCGGCGAAGCCCCAATGATCAACCCGTCATTTGCACGGAGATGGGCGTGATTTTGCAGCTCTAAAATATTCTGGCTATATTTGTCCAGAATACAGGAGTGAACTGATGATCATCGTTCCGCTGGCTGAAGCCAAAAACAATTTATCCAAACTCGTTGATGACGCCGCTGCCGGGCAAGTCATCACCATTGCCAAGCATGGTCGGGCGATGGCTCGCCTTGTTCCGGTAGGAAAACCCAGCACGCAGCGCATCGGTGCGATGAAGGGCAAACTGGTGCTGCCCCAGGATTTCGATTCACCAATACCCGATGACATGCTGGATGCCTTTGAAGGCACTCAAGCATGAGGCTGCTGCTCGACACGCACATTCTGCTCTGGACACTCACTGATGACGCCAGACTGTCCGGCAAAGCCAGAAAGCTGATTGAAAACGCTGCCGATATCTACATCAGTGCCGCCACCTTCTGGGAGATGGCTATCAAGGTTGGACTCGGAAAACTGAACGTTGATCTGGAAGAAATCCGCCAATATTGCCTCGATAGCGGATTTATCGAACTGCCGGTGACTTCCGAACATGCCATTGCTGTTAAGGATCTTGAGCACCACCACCGAGATCCTTTTGATCGCCTCATCGTGGCAACCGCAATGAC
Source organism: Pseudomonas sp. NPDC087639 (assembly GCF_044743385.1). NCBI lineage: Bacteria > Pseudomonadati > Pseudomonadota > Gammaproteobacteria > Pseudomonadales > Pseudomonadaceae > Pseudomonas > Pseudomonas sp. NPDC087639. The sequence continues at coordinate 10,913 of NZ_JBIUWI010000076.1, forward strand.
CGAACCGATGAAACTGCTTACGGCTGATCCATTGGTTGCTCAGTACACAGATTTGGCTGTCCTGGTTTAACCCAATGCTCCCACAATGATCTGCGGTGACTTCGGATTTTGTGAACGACACAACACCTGTCGGAGTGAGCCTGCTCGCGATGACGGTAGATCAGCCACAAAAGAAAACGGCACCTTGCGGTGCCGTTCGCCTGTCACAGTTCAACTTTTACTTGCGCGCATCCGCCCACGATTTCAGCAGTTCGTTGTAGCTCACGGTCTCGCCCTTCGGCTTCTCGTTAGCCAGTTTCGGTTTCGGCGCGCCTGGCTGATCAAACCAGTATTGCGCGTCGCGTTCCGGGTTCATTTTCGGTGCGCAAGTGGCTTGGGCCTTGGAGCGTTCCAGTCGGGTCATGATCGCGTCCTGATCTTTCGCCAACCCATCCAGCGCCTGCTGCGGAGTTTTCTCGCCGCTCGCCGCTTCGGCGATGTGGCTCCACCACAGTTGTGCCAGACGTGGATAGTCCGGCACGTTGGTGCCGGTCGGGGTCCATTGCACGCGGGCCGGGCTGCGGTAGAACTCGACCAGACCACCGAGTTTCGGCGCCAGATCGGTCATCGCCTGCGAGTTGATGTCCGACTCACGAATCGGCGTCAGGCCGACGATGGTTTTCTTCAGCGACACGGTTTTCGAGGTGACGAACTGCGCGTACAGCCACGCCGCGAGTTTCTGTTTCTCAGGCGTGGATTTCATGAACGTCCACGAACCCACGTCCTGATAACCGAGCTTCATGCCCTCTTCCCAATACGGCCCGCGCGGCGACGGTGCCATGCGCCATTTCGGCGTGCCGTCGGCGTTGACCACCGGCAGGCCCGGTTTGGTCATGTCGGCGGTGAACGCGGTGTACCAGAAAATCTGTTGGGCAATGTTGCCCTGCGATGGCACCGGCCCCGACTCGGAGAAGGTCATGCCAGCCGCTTCAGGTGGCGCGTAGGCCTTGAGCCAATCGACGTATTTGGTCGTGGCAAACACTGCCGCCGGGCCGTTGGTGTCGCCGCCACGGGTCACGCTGGAGCCGACCGGGTGGCAATCCTCGACACGAATCCCCCACTCGTCCACCGGCAGACCGTTAGGCAGGCCCTTGTCGCCGCCACCGGCCATGGAGAACCAGGCATCGGTGAAGCGCCAGCCCAGCGACGGGTCTTTCTTGCCGTAGTCCATGTGCCCGTAAACACGTTTGCCGTCGATTTCCTTGACGTCTTCGCTGAAGAATTTGGCGATGTCTTCATAGGCTGACCAGTTCACCGGTACGCCCAATTCGTAGCCGTACTTTTCCTTGAACTTGGCTTTCAGATCCGCCCGTTCGAACCAGTCGGCGCGGAACCAGTACAGGTTGGCGAACTGCTGGTCGGGCAGTTGATAGATCTTGCCGTCCGGCGCAGTGGTGAACGAGATGCCGATGAAGTCCTTGAGGTCGAGGGTCGGCGAGGTGAAGTTCTTGCCTTCGTTGGCCATCAGATCAGTGATCGATTCGGTCTTGCCGTAGCGGAAGTGCGTACCGATCAGGTCCGAGTCGTTGACCCAGCCGTCATAGATATTCTTGTCGGACTGCATCACCGTCTGCATTTTTTCCACCACGTCGCCTTCTTGCAGCAAGTCGTGGGTGAGCTTGATCCCGGTGATTTCGCTGAAGGCCTTGGCCAGCACCTTGGACTCGTATTCGTGAGTGGTCAGGGTTTCCGAAACCACCTTGATGTTCATCCCGCGAAACGGCTCGGCGGCCTTGATGAACCACTTCAATTCTTCCAATTGCTGTTCAGCCGTCAGGGTCGACGGTTTGAATTCGCTGCCGATCCACTTTTTCGCGGCGTCTTCGTAGGCATCGGCCCAGGCAGACGCGCTCAAACCGCTGAGTGCCAGCATGGCTGCCAATGAAATGCTATGTCGCAGCTTATTGTTTTTGTCGAACATAGAGACCTCCTGTTTAAGTTGTGGAGCTGACTTTTTACACAAGCCCGCCGAGCGAACGTTGTAAAGAACCTAGCCCCAACGCATCACAGCCAACAGCCACACCAGGGACAACGCGGACGCGACCCAGATGCTCCAGTCGGTGGCGCCGATTACCAGCAGATGCAGGTAGGCGCTGCCGAGAAGACCGATAAACAAGCGATCGCCACGGGTGGTGGCAATCGGCAGAAAACCTCGCCGCAGGATGCTCGGCGAGCGCAGCTCCCACGTCGTCATCCCCGCCAGGATCAGGCCAATGACGATAAAGAATGCGGCTGTGGGTGTCGTCCAACTCATCCATTCCATCATCAGCTCCTCAGACCCGACCGAGGGCAAAGCCCTTGGCCACGTGGTTGCGAACAAACCAGATCACCAGCATGCCCGGCAGGATGGTCAACACCCCCGCCGCTGCCAGCACGCCCCAATCGATACCCGAAGCCGAGACGGTGCGGGTCATCACGGCGGCAATCGGCTTGGCGTTTACCGAGGTCAACGTGCGCGCCAGCAGCAATTCGACCCAGGAAAACATGAAGCAGAAAAACGCCGTGACGCCGATGCCGGAGCCGATCAACGGGATGAAAATCTTCACGAAGAACTTTGGAAAACTGTAGCCATCAATGTAGGCGGTTTCGTCGATTTCCTTCGGCACGCCAGACATGAAGCCTTCCAGAATCCACACCGCCAACGGCACGTTGAACAGGCAGTGCGCCAGCGCCACGGCGATGTGCGTGTCAAACAAGCCAATCGACGAATACAACTGAAAGAACGGCAACAGGAACACCGCCGGCGGCGCCATGCGGTTGGTCAGTAGCCAGAAGAACAGGTGCTTGTCGCCGAGAAAACGATAGCGCGAAAACGCATACGCCGCCGGCAACGCCACACTCAGGGAAATCACCGTGTTCAGGCTGACGTAGTACAGCGAGTTCAGATAACCGGTGTACCAGCTCGGATCAGTGAAGATCACCTTGTAGTTCGCCAGCGTGAAGTCCTGTGGGAAAAGCGTCAGGCCGCCGAGGATTTCAGTGTTGCTCTTGAAGGACATGTTCAGCAGCCAGTAGATCGGCACCAGCAGGAACAGGATGTAGACCAGCAACGGGATCAGCTTTCTCTTGCTCATGGCCGGGCCTCAGCGGTTGGCGTCGGAGTGCGTCATGGCGGTGTAGAACAGCCAGGACACCAACAGGATGATCAGGAAGTACACCAGCGAAAACGCCGCTGCCGGACCCAGGTCGAATTGCCCTACGGCCATTTGCGTCAACGTCTGACTCAAGAAGGTCGTGGCATTACCCGGCCCGCCGCCGGTGAGCACGAACGGCTCGGTGTAAATCATGAAACTGTCCATAAACCGCAGCATCACCGCGATCAGCAGCACGCTTTTCAACTTGGGCAACTGGATGTGGCGGAACACAGCCCAGGCCGAGGCCCGGTCGATCCGCGCGGCCTGGTAATACACGTCGGGAATCGCCCGTAACCCGGAGAAACACAACAGCGCCACCAGCGAAGTCCAGTGCCAGACGTCCATCACCAGCACCGTGACCCAGGCGTCCATGGTGTTGGCCGCATAGTTGTAGCTGATGCCCATGGCGTTGAGGCTCGAACCGAGCAAGCCGATATCGGCGCGGCCAAAGATCTGCCAGATGGTGCCTACCACGTTCCATGGAATCAGCAGCGGAATCGCCAGAATGATCAGCACCAGTGACGACCAGCGGCCCTTGGTCGGCATGGTCAGGGCGACGGCGATGCCCAGCGGGATTTCGATCAACAAGACGCAGGCCGAGTAGATGAACTGGCGCAGCAGCGAGTCGTGCAAACGCGGATCGAGCAGCACTTGCTTGTACCAGTCGGCACCGACGAAGTAGCGGCTGGACTGGTCGAAGATGTCCTGCACCGAATAGTTGACCACGGTCATCATCGGGATTACCGCACTGAACGCCACCAGCAGAAACACCGGCAACACCAGCCACCAGGCCTTGTTGTTCTGCACCTTGTTCATGGCTGCACCTCGTTTTCTTCAGGGGCTTCAAGCAGAAACTCGTCGGCATAGACCATCAGCCATTGCGCCGGAAAACTGATGTACGCAGTGCCCTGCGGCACTGGTTTGTCTTCGGCCAGGCGCACTTTCAGCGGCGCACCGTCGAGGTCCAGGGTCATGATCTTGTAGGTACCGAGGTCTTCGACGTGTACGACCCTGGCCTGCATCGCGTCGTCAAACGGCTCGTCCCACACATGAATGAATTCCGGGCGAATGCCGACCTTCAGATTTTTCCACTGGCCGTGTTCGATATGGCGCTGCAAGGCGTCGGACAACGGCAGGTGGGTCGAGGCGAAACCGACGCCGCCGGGTTGCGGCTGCACCTCGATCAGATTCATGCCGGGGCTGCCGATGAAGTAGCCGACAAAGGTATGACTCGGCCGCTCGAACAATTCCCGTGGCGTACCGAACTGGACGATCTGGCCGCCGTACATCACCGCGATTTTGTCGGCGAAAGTCGAGGCTTCCAGTTGATCGTGGGTCACGTAAACCATGGTGATGTTGAACTGCTCGTGGATCTGCTTGAGCTTGCGCCGCAGTTTCCACTTCAGGTGCGGATCGATCACTGTCAGCGGTTCATCGAAGAGGATCGCCGAGACGTCGTCACGCACCAGCCCACGGCCCATGGAGACTTTCTGTTTTTCGTCGGCGGTGAGGTTGCGGGCCTTTTTGCTCAGCAGGCTTTGCAGATCGAGCACCTCGGCGATTTCCTGCACCTTGCTGTGTACTTTCGCCTCGGCCATGCCCTGATTGCGCAGGGGAAACGCGAGGTTATCGAACACGGTCATGGTGTCGTAAACCACCGGAAACTGGAAAACCTGAGCAATGTTGCGCTTCTCCGGGGTCAGGTCGTTGACTGCTTTGCCGTCGAACAACACATGACCCTGCGAGGGGCTGAGCAGGCCGGAAATGATGTTGAGCAAGGTCGACTTGCCACAGCCAGACGGCCCGAGCAACGCATAGGCACCGCCCTGCTCCCAGACGTGATCCATCTCGCGAATCGCATAATCCTCCGCGCCGCTGGGGGTTTTACTGTAGCTGTGGGCGAGGTGTTGCAAACGGATTTCGGCCATCAGGCAACCCTCGCGACACGCAGGCTAGGTGCTTGCACCAGACGGCCCTGCGCATCGAAAACGAACAGTTTATGGGTCGGGATATAAATGCGGATCGGCGCATCGACGTCGTATTCGTGAACGCCGGGCAGGTGCAGCACCAGCAGAAAATGCTCGTTACGCACGTGCAGGAAGGTTTCCGAACCGCTGATCTCGGCGACTTCGACGGTCACTGCCAATTCCAGATCGTCGTCGTTGCTTGGCACCAGCGAGATATGGCTGGGGCGCACGCCGAAGCGGAACTCGCCCTCGCCCACCGGGCGCAGATCGACGTTCAACGGGAAGTGTACGAAGTTGGCAAAACTGACTTCGTTGCCGGCAATTCGCCCCGGCATCAGGTTGATCGGCGGCTCGGAGAACAACTCCGCCGCCAGCACGGTTTGCGGCTGGTGGTAAACCGAGGTCGAAGGGCCGCTCTGAATCACCCGACCTTCATGAAGAATCGTGGTAGTGCCGCCCAGCGCCAGCGCTTCGTTGGGCTCGGTGGTGGCGTAGATCGCAATGGTGTGGCGCAGCTTGAACAGCTCGCGCATTTCCTGACGCAGCTCTTCACGCAGTTTGTAGTCGAGGTTGACCAGCGGCTCATCGAACAGAATCAGCTCGGCATCCTTGACCAGCGCCCGGGCCATGGCCGTGCGTTGCTGCTGTCCGCCGGAGAGTTCCAGCGGATAGCGCTGCAGAAACTTCTCGATGCGCAGCATCTTCGCCGTTTCCTGCACCTTGCTGTGGATGATCTCTTTCGACACACCAGCCTGCCGTAGCGGCGAGGCGATGTTCTCGAACACGGTCATGGTCGGGTAGTTGATGAACTGCTGATAGACCATCGACACGTTGCGCAAACGCACCGGTCGTTGGGTGACGTCGACGCCGTTCATCAGGATGCGGCCGCTGTCGGGCTTGTCCAGCCCTGCCATCAGGCGCATCAGGCTGGTCTTGCCGGACAGGGTGCGCCCGAGCAAAACGTTGAAGGAACCGGGTTCGAATTTCAGGCACGCATCGTCGATCCAGGTCTGGCCTTCGACGGTACGGCAGACGTGCTCCAGGGTGAGTGACATGGCTCGGCCTTTTTATTATTGGAGTCAAGCGACCTGTGCACTGGAGCGACTTTCGTGCCAAAAATGGCAAGTGATTGATTTGTCTTGAAAATCGTTGAAAACGCGGCTAAACGGCGTTCAGAGCTGAACACATTTGAACAGTTGGGCGATTGACAATGAACAATAGTGAACAACACTCTATGAACGCTTTCGCGACCCGATTCCCTGTAGGAGCTGCCGAAGGCTGCGATCTCTTGATGTTGTTTTTTAACGATCAAAATCAAAAGATCGCAGCCTTCGGCAGCTCCTACAGGGGGCCTTATAACAATAATAAGAATGCCCTTCAGAGGCTGACCGCCATGGCCGCACCTGCCCCGCCGCTGTCCCACGACGCGATCATCCAGAGTTCCTGGCAACGTTGCCGTGCGTTCGGTCTCGATCACCAAAGCACCCCGGCCTTCGACCAATTGCCCGCCGCCGGCATTGCGCAATTGCTCGACAGCCAGCACTCGCTGGTGCAGACCACCCATCAGGAGGTGCTGCCCTACTACGAAAACATCCTCAGTAATTCCAATTGCCTGATCATGCTCGCCGACCATCAGGGCCAGGTGCTGACGTCGTGGGGCACGCAACGGTTTATCGAGCCGAATCTGGCGCGGGGCTTTCAACCCGGCGCGAGCTGGATGGAGCGCTGCAGCGGCACCAATGCGATCGGCACTGCACTGGCCTGTGAGCAGGCGGTACACATTGAACACGACGAGCATTTCCTCAAGGCGAACCGCTTCATGACCGGTTCCGCCGCACCGATTTTCGACGCCGAGCGCAAAGTCATCGCGGTGCTCGATGTGTCCAGCGACAGCTACCTGCCGCCCTCCCACACCTTGGGCATGGTCAAGATGATGAGCCAGACCGTGGAGAACCGACTGATCCTCAACCTGTTCCACGGCCAGCACTTTCAATTGACCTTCAACACCGGGTTGAACAACCTCGACAGCCAATGGGCCGGCTTGCTGATTTTCGATGAGAGCGGTCAGGTGCTGTCGGCCAATCGCCGGGCGGACAATCTGTTGGGCGTGCGCTTGTCGCAGGTCAGCGTTGAAAGCCTGTTCAAGGTGTCGCTGCTGGAGTTGATCAATCAGCCGGACGGTTTGCCGTTCGCCTTGCAGACCTCCGGACGTAACCGCTTTCAGTGCTTGTTGAAGCGGCCGAAACAGGCACCAATTCAGGCGCGGGTGTTTGCGACTGAACCTAAACCCGTCGTTTCAACGACGATCAGTCTCAACACTCTGCACTTTGGCGACAGTCGGGTGGAAAAAGCCGTGCGCCAGGCTGAGCGTCTGCTGGAAAAAGACATTCCGTTGCTGATCCACGGCGAAACCGGGGTCGGCAAAGAGGTGTTCGTCAAAGCCTTGCATCAGGCCAGTTCGCGCAGCAAACAGGCTTTCATCGCCGTCAACTGTGCGGCGATCCCCGCTGAACTGGTGGAGTCCGAACTGTTCGGTTACGAGAAAGGCGCGTTCACCGGTGCTAATCAGAAAGGCAGCATCGGCCTGATTCGCAAGGCCGACAAAGGCACGCTGTTCCTCGATGAAATCGGCGACATGCCGTTGCCGACCCAGGCGCGGTTGTTGCGGGTTTTGCAGGAGCGCTGTGTGCAACCGGTGGGCAGCAGCGAGTTGTTCCCGGTGGATCTGCGGATCATCTCGGCGACCAACCGCTCGCTGCGGGAACAGGTGCAATTGGGGCGGTTTCGTGAGGATTTGTATTACCGCATCGGTGGGCTGACATTGGAGCTGCCACCGTTACGCGAGCGCAGTGACAAAGAGGCGTTGTTCAAACGGCTGTGGGAACAGCATCGCGAGCCGACGCAATGGGCGGGTTTGAGCCGCGAAGTGTTGGAACTGTTCGACAAGCATCCGTGGCCGGGGAATTTGCGTCAGGTCAGCAGCGTGATGCAGGTGGCACTGGCAATGGCTGAGGAGCAACCGGTGCGGCCGGAGCATTTGCCGGATGATTTCTTTGTCGATCTGGAGATGGAGCCGGTTGAGAGCGCGCAGCCACTGGGGTTGGATTTGAATGACGTTGAAGCGCTGAACCGGGAGTTGAAGGCTGCGGGGGGGAATATTTCGCACTTGGCGCGGCGGTTGGGGGTTAGTCGCAATACGCTTTACAAGCGGTTGCGGCAGATGGGGGATTGAGAGGATGGCCCTTGCCCCTCACCCCAGCCCTCTCCCCTTGGGAGAGGGGGCTGACCGAGGTGTCTGGCGTGGTACATCGACCTGAAAAATCGTGTCGATTATGGATTCAGTACACCTCGTTCAGGTCGGCGTATCTCTTGAGCATCCCCCAAACAGTCCCCTCTCCTGGGGGAGAGGGTTAGGGTGAGGGCGAAAAGGCCGGCTCAACATGCGTAGCAGAAGCAGCACCCAATGTACGCAGTCCAACCAGCACAACCACCATCATCATCACCCCGGCACCAATCGCCACGCCGAACCCTGCTCGCGCGCCGAACGCATCAATCACCAACCCCGCCAGCATGCCTCCCAGCGCTACGCCGATGCTGATGCCAGTGGTCATCCACGTCAGCCCTTCTGTCATCCTGGACGCAGGGATGATGATCGTCCCCAGCTTCATGACCACGACCATCGTTGGCGCAAACGATATGCCAGCGATAAACAGCATCACTGACAGGACATAAACATCTGTTGAGAAAACCGGCAGTACGCCGGTAACGGCCGTGACCAAAATGCCGATGAAGAACTGTTTTTCGATCGGCAGGGAAACCCGCATTGCACCGAAGGTCAGGCCCGCCACCAGAGAGCCGAGCGCATAGGCGGCGAGGATGAACGTGGCGGACGCTGGCCAGCCTTGTGCATTGGCGAACGCCACAACGGCGACATCGATTGCTCCGCCAATGACCCCCATCGCCATCAGCGCCAGCACGATGGTGCGAACGCCGGGAATCAGCAAGGTAGAACCGGTGTGGCTCTTGTGGCCCAAGACCACTTTCGGTTCGGTCTGGCGCTGCAACAGAAACGCCGTCACCCCGATGGCCAGCAGCGCCACTGCGACAAGCGGCCCGGCTTCGGCGAAAAAGCTCACGCTCAAACCGATCGCCAGTGGCGGACCGATGATGTAAGCCAGTTCGGTCAGCACCGTATCCAGGGAGAACGCCGTATGCAGCTGAGGCTTGCCACGGAACAACTGCGTCCAGCGTGCCCTGATCATGGACGGCATGCTCGGCATCGTCCCCGCCAGTGCAGCGAGCACAAAAAACAATGCGGCGGGAGCTCTCATGTAGACGGCGAAGATCAGCGCCAGCAACATCACAACGCTGAAAGCCGTGACGATGGGCAGCACTCGACTCTGACCATGCCGATCAACGAGTTTCGAGATGCGCGGGCCGAGCAGTGCATTGGCCAGGGTAAACGTACCGGCGACTGCGCCGGCCAGCCAGTACACGCCTGTTTGCTGTACCAACATGGTGATGATGCCGATGCCGATCATTGCCTGCGGTAATCGGGCAATAGAGCTCGCGAGCACTAACCCGGTGGCGCCTGGGGTTGTCAGCAGTTCGCGATAGTGATTAGCCATGATTTCTCCCTCTATTCGTCGCTGAGCAGCATCCCGCTGCCGCGTCAGACATCAAGACCTAGGCGGACACCAAAAGCAACAGCAAAAAGATCCCCTCACCCCAGCCCTCTCCCGGAGGGAGAGGGCTGGGGTGAGGTGTCTGGCGTTGTACATCGACCTGAGAGATTGCGTGGATTATGGATTCGGAGAAAACCTTTCAGGTCGGCGTATTTCTTGAATATCCCCCATTCAGTCCCCTCTCCCTCCGGGAGAGGGTCAGGGTGAGGGGCTCTTCTTCGCAGCCAAACAAAAACCCGCACTAGGCGGGTTTTGTTTTAAAGCAGATCAGACGATCAGTCAGCCAGACGCCAGGTCGTGCCGCCCTTGCCATCTTCCAGCACCACGCCCATGGCGGTGAGCTGGTCGCGGATACGGTCGGACTCAGCCCAGTCCTTACCGGCCCGTGCCGCCAGACGCGCCGCAATCAGCGCATCGATTTCAGCCGCATCGACACGCCCTTCAGCGCCCGCCTGCAAGAAATCATCGGCCTCAAGCTGCAACACGCCCAGCACACTGGCCAGTTCTTTCAGACGCGCCGCCAGACCGGCCGCTGCATTGAGATCGCTCTCACGCAGACGGTTGATCTCACGCACCATCTCGAACAGCACCGCGCAGGCTTCCGGCGTACCGAAGTCGTCGTTCATCACCGAGGTGAAACGCTCGACGAACGCTTCGCCGCCGGCCGGCGCCACAGTCGGCAGGCCTTTCAACGCGTGGTAGAAACGCTCGAGGGCGCCTTTGGCGTCCTTGAGGTTGTCTTCCGAGTAGTTGATCGCGCTGCGGTAGTGGCTCGACACCAGCAGGTAACGCACGACTTCCGGGTGGTACTTGTCGAGCACGTC
>NZ_JBIUWI010000077.1:0-21539 GCF_044743385.1 Pseudomonas sp. NPDC087639
GTTGAAAACGCAATCGTGGTCGATGCCGATGGCGTACTGAACGAAGACGGCCTTCGCTATGAAGACGAATTCGTGAAGCACAAGATCCTCGATGCCATTGGCGATCTGTACCTGCTGGGCAATAGCCTGATTGGTGAGTTCAAAGGCTTCAAGTCCGGTCATGCACTGAACAACCAGCTGCTGCGCAAGTTGATTGAGCAGACAGACGCTTGGGAAGTGGTGACGTTCGAAGACGCCAGCACCGCACCAATCTCTTACATGCGCCCTGTTGCGGCCGTGTAAGTAAAAAACCTCTCTAGTTTTTTGAAGGCCATCCTCGGATGGCCTTTTTTTATGCCTGTTGTTTTTGTATTGCTGACTTGGCGCCTTCGCTGCAGAACTTTCAGGAAGCAACTACCACCCGATTGCGGCCACCTTCCTTGGCCTGATACAACGCCTTGTCCGCCGCAAACAACAACTGCTCCAGCGTCATCTCACTGGCCGCTGTCCAGACACAAATACCGATACTCACCGTCATCGGCACCTGCGCTCCGTTGCGCCACGGCAATTGCTCCACCGCCTGACGAATATGCTCGGCAATCTGCTGCGCGCCCGCGCTGTCGGTCTCGGCCAGAATCACCGAAAACTCTTCGCCGCCATAGCGCGCCACCAGATCCGCCGGTCGTCGCACACTCGCCGTGATCACCTTGGCCAATTCGCGCAACGCCTGATCGCGAGCCTGATGCCCATGGAGGTCATTGAAAGCCTTGAAGTGGTCGGCATCGATCATCATCACCGACAGCGGCTTGCCCGAACGTTGGGCGCGGAACCACTCGTGGCGCAGCGCCTGATCGAGCATCCGCCGGTTGGCTACCCCGGTCAGTGCATCGGTGGCCGCCAGTTGCGCCAGCTCGCGCTCGGCCCTGTGGCGCAAGCGCAGTTCCCGGGCCAGCAGCCACGTCAGCCACAGCAGACCGAGGCACAGTATGCCGGTGGCACCGCTGATCAGTAACGCCGTGCGCCGCCAAGTGCCGAACACTTCATCGCCGGACAGTGCGACGATCACCGTCAACGGCAAATTGCCGACTCGCGAATAGGTATAGAGCCGCTGTTGGAAATCGATGCTCGAAACGCTGTTGAAACTGCCATTGCCGGTTGGGTCGCGCAGGATCCGCACCACATTGGGCCGATTGCCGAAGCTTTTGCCGATGGAGTCGCTTTGCAGGTACGGCTTCTGCGCCAGCAATACACCGTCGTTGTCGATGATGTTCAGCGTGCTGTTGTTGCCAATGTCGAGGCTGTTGAACAACTGGTCGAAGTAATCGAGCTTCAACGAAGCCACGGCCACGCCGACGAATTCCCCGGTTTCAGAGGAAATGCGTCGGCTGAAGCTGATGCGCCATTGATTGGCTTCATCGCAGTCGCAACGGGTCTTGAACGGGCGGCTGATAAACATGCCAGTGTCGCGGTTGAACGCATGGGCAAGGAAGTAATCGCGGTCGGCGAAGTTGCCGGGTTTGGGTTCGACGCGCGAAGAATCGGCAACCACATCGCCATGCTTGTCGAGCAACAGAATGTCGCCCTTGTAGCGTGCGGTGGTCGAACGGTCGAACAACGCCAGATGGCGGATTTGCGGCGTGACGTCGCGCAAGTCATCACGCTGCGAGGCGGCGATCAGGCCTTGCAGCGTCAGGTCGTACAACTCGACGGTGCGCAGCACGTCGGCATCGATCAACTGAGCGATGGTCTTGGCACTGCGGGTGGCCGACTCCTGAGCGTTGGCGTGCTCACGAATCAATAGAAAAGTGACGATGCAGATAATCGCGATCACGGTCAGCAAGCTGCCACAAATCAGCAGCAGTTCGGGGCGTCCGGTTTTGCCCGAAGCGTGTGGGGTACGGCTCGCGATCATGATGAGGTTATCGGTTGGGAAGTCATATAAGCGTAGTTGCAGACACAAAAAGGCCAGCCTTCAGGCTGGCCTTTTTACTGTAGCGCCGATCTTAGAAGACGTTGATCGGGTAGTCGATGATTACGCGGTATTCATCTGTGTCTGAATCAATCGCGCCGTACCCGTTACCTCCACGGTTAGTGGCCCATTGCAGGCGCACTGCCAGATCTTTGGCCTGGCCACTTTGCACCACGTACTTGAGGTCGATGTCGCGTTCCCAGTGCTTGGCGTTGCGTCCATCGGCGCTGTACCAGTTGGAGTAGCCCTGGCTGTCCGGGTCCACTTTGGTCAGGTCAACCGTACCGCGCGAGTAGGACACCGCCGACGTCAGCCCCGGCACGCCGACACCGGCAAAGTCGTAGGCGTACTTGAGCTTCCACGAACGCTCGTTGGGGCCGTTGAAGTCCGAGTACTGCTGGGAGTTGTCGAGGTAAACGCTGTCGCCCTGGCTGATGTAGTCGAACGGCGTATTGCCGTTGACCCGCTGATACGCGGCAGTGACGCTGTGGCTGCCGATGCCGACGGTGAAATGCAGGCTGTAGGTGTTGTTGTCGATGTCGCCGAGCAGCGCATCGCCGGTGTCTTGGGTGTGATAAAAGTGCAGGCCAGGGTTGAGGCTGACCAGATCATTCACTTGCCAGGTGTAATCCAGATCGTAGTAGTACTGGTTCCAGATGTCCTTCAGCTCTGAGGCATACAGGCTGCTGGTCAGGCCTTCAACGCCGCTCCAGGAAACGCCGGCCCAGTTCAGGTGACGGCTATCGTCACCATCGGCCAGGGTGCCATACGAAGTTCCGATGCGCGTGTGACCGCTCTGGTTGTAAGGCTTGGTGAAACTGGCTTGGCCGCCTTCAATCAACCAGCCATCGAAGCTGTGGTTGGTCAGGCTGACGCCACGAAACGTCTGCGGCAGCATGCGGCTGTCACCGCCGGCAATCACCGGGTTGGTAAGGAATAGATCTCCGGCCTTCAGTTCAGTGTCGAACGCACGCATTTTCAAGGTGCCGCCCGCTGTCGAGAACGACCCCGGCGCCTTGCCGTTGCCATCGCTGATCGGCAGGATGCTGGAGCCGTCCGTGCCGCCACCACCATCCAGTTTCAGCCCGAGCATGGCGTGGGCATCCATGCCGAAACCGACCGTGCCTTCGGTGTAACCCGACTGGAAGATGCCGAGAAAGCCCTGGCCCCACTCGATGTTGTCGTCCGCCTTCTGCAGGCGGTTGCGATTCATGTAGTAGTTGCGGGCGTTGAGGTTGAGGCTCGAGCCTTCGACAAAGCCTTCTGGCGCGGGTTCGTCGGCGTGAACGGCGGGGGCAATCGTTGCGGCAATTGCAATGAACAGCGGCGTGTAACGGACTGGGTAACGCACGTGCGGTAAAGCTCCTTGGGTCAACGGCACCTCAATGTCTTGAGGCGCTAGATGTTTCTTGTTGTAAAAGACGCACCAAACAGCTTTCAGACCACAACGAAAAAAGGCCGCTGAAAGGCAGCGGCCTGGAATGACGACGGTTGAACGGGAAGAGCCAAACAACCGCGTCGAGGGAAACGGTGCAGTGCGCGACTCAGCTGTCTTTCTCGGACGCTTGAGCCTGGGCGGCAGCAGCTTGAGGCGCCTGCGTCGCGTCTTTGGCCTTGGCCATCATTTCTGCCTGATGCTGATCGTACGCCTGGGCACGTGCGCTGTTTTGCGCGACGAACGCTTGGGATTCTTCAGCCATCGCCATGGGCGACAGGATCAATGAGGACAAAACGAAAGCGCTGGCAATACCCATACTGTTGGACATTCTGAAAACCTTCTTGCTTGGCAAGTGCTGTTTGGTGCGGGCAAAGATAAGGTTGCCGGGCGGTGGGAAACAGCGTGATTTTCATAAATGACTGTTGCGCAGAAGGTAAAAGTCGAAGATCGCGGTGTAGTCAAGAGCAACCCCCTCACCCCAGCCCTCTCCCCCAGGGGGGCGAGGGGGAAAGGGAGCAGATCCGGGGCTTTTCAGAATCCGGGTTCGACTGGATATTTCAGGTCGGCGTACCTTGAAAGAACAACGCGGTCAGTCCCCTCTCCCTCTGGGAGAGGGTTAGGGTGAGGGGCTTTTCAGACCGGTAAATAAATCCCGAAGGTATTCATCCCCCGATCACTGCGCACAAACACATCCCCACCATGCATCAGCGCAATCGCTTTCACGATCGCCAATCCCAACCCATGGTTATTCCCACTGTTGCTGCGCGAAGCATCGACCCGATAAAACCGTTCGAACAACCGTGGCAAATGCTCGCTGGCAATCGGCGAACCGGGGTTGGCTACGCCGATGCTGACCTGATGCGCTTCCACCTCGATCCGCACCTCGATCACCTGACCCGCTTCAGTGTGCTGCACTGCGTTACTCAGCAGATTGATCAACGCCCGTCGCAAATGCGCGACCTCGATCTGCACCTGTGCATCGCCGCTGACCTGCACCTGAACCTGCGCGTCTTCGAGGATGAAATCCAGGTATTCAAGAGTCGTTGCCACCTCATCGGCCAACGACGTCGAAGTCAGTTTGGTGGCCTTGTTGCCCTGATCGGCACTGGCCAGAAACAGCATGTCGTTGATGATCGAACGCAGCCGCTCCAACTCTTCGAGATTGGATTGCAGCACTTCGAAGTAGTGCTCGGCCGAACGTCCGCGCGTCAGTGCTACCTGCGTCTGGCCAATCAGATTGGTCAGCGGCGAGCGCAGCTCATGGGCCACGTCGGCGTTGAACGATTCCAGCCGCGAGTAAGCCTGTTCAACCCGTTCCAGCGTCGAGTTGAACGAGTCGACAAACTGCTCAAGTTCCGGTGGCAATGGCGAAAGACGCAAGCGCCCGGCCCGCAGCGGCGGTGCCAGGCGTTGCGCCTCATGGGACAGTTTGATCAGCGGTTTGAGGCCGATCCGCGCCACCCAATAGCCCAGTGCCGAGGCCATCAGCACACCGGCAATGGCCAGGCCGATCAAGGCGATCAGCAGGTTGTGCTGGGTCTCATGAAAGGTCTCGGTATTGATGCCGATCATAAAGCGCAGGGGCGGGCGCTGATCCTTGGCCGGCAGCTCGGTCAGCAGTACCTTCAACGGGTAAGGCTGGCCGGGTAACTTCAAGTCATGCATGCCCGTCGGGCCTTTGGCGAAGGCGCGGATCTCGGCATTCGGCTCGCCGAACTCATAACCCGGATTGCCGCTCACCACCCAGAAACGAATGCGTTTGTCTTCTTCGCTCAGCAGCTTGAGCTTGGCGTTGATCTTTACCCAATGCTCGGGCGTACCAAAACGGTTGAGGGCCGACTCCAGCACGCTGTAACGCGCGTCCAGTTCGGCTTCCGGCAACAGGCCCAAACCCTTGTCGACCTGCTGATACAGCGCGCCGCCGATCAACAGAAACACCACCAGTGCCACCAGCGTGAACATCCCGCTCAGGCGCAGGGCAATAGAATTACTGGACACCGCGGCTCTCCAGCACATAACCCATGCCACGGATAGTGTGCAGCAGTTTCTCGTCAAATGGCCCGTCGAGCTTGGCGCGCAGGCGTTTGATCGCGACTTCGACCACGTTGGCGTCGCTGTCGAAATTGATGTCCCAGACCATCTCGGCAATCGCGGTTTTCGACAGGATCTCGCCCTGACGGCGGGCCAGAACGCTGAGCAGGGAAAACTCTTTGGCCGTCAAATCCAGCCGCGTGCCGGCACGGGTAGCCTTGCGGCTGATCAAATCTATCCACAGGTCGGCGATGCTCACTTGCACCGGTTCATGGCAGCCGCTGCGTCGTGTCAGCGCTTGCAGGCGCGCCACCAGTTCAAGGAAGGAAAACGGTTTGCCGAGGTAATCGTCGGCGCCATCGCGCAGGCCCTTGATGCGGTCTTCAACGCGTTCGCGGGCGGTGAGCATGATCACCGGGGTTTGCTTGCGCGCACGCAATGCGCGCAACACGCCAAAGCCGTCGAGGCCCGGCAGCATGACGTCGAGGACGATCACCGCGTAGTCGCTTTCCAGCGCCAGGTGCAGGCCCTCGACGCCGTCGCGGGCCAGATCCACGGTGTAACCCTGTTCCGTCAGACCGCGGTGCAGATAATCCGCGGTTTTTTCCTCGTCTTCGATAATCAGAACGCGCATGACCCGCCTCAGTCTGTGGTCGCCAGTGCCGGTAAAGGCATGGGTTTGGGCCGATGAAATAGCCGCTCAAGCCACAAGTATATGACCGGCGTGGTAAACAGCGTCAGCATCTGGCTCACCAACAAACCGCCCACCACGGCGATCCCCAGCGGCTGGCGCAGTTCGGCGCCGGTTCCGTAGCCGAGCATCAGCGGCAGCGCGCCGAGCAGGGCGGCGAGGGTGGTCATGATGATCGGCCGGAACCGCGTGATGCACGCCTCGAAAATCGCTTCCTGCGGCGTCAGCCCACGGTTGCGTTGGGCTTCGAGGGCGAAGTCGATCATCAGGATGCCGTTCTTCTTGACGATGCCGATCAGCAACACCAGGCCGATCAGCGCCATGATCGAAAAGTCCTGGCCACAGATCCACAACATGATCACCGCACCCAGGCCCGCCGCCGGCAGCGTCGAAATGATCGTCAGCGGATGCACGAAGCTCTCGTAGAGCACACCGAGAATGATGTACACCGCCACCAACGCCGCGAGAATCAGCCAAGGCTGACTGGCCAGCGAACTCTGGAACGCCTGCGCTGCACCCTGGAAATTGCCGCTGATCGCGGTCGGCATGCCGATCTCGGCCTTGGCCTGATTGAGCAGAATCACCGCATCGCCCAACGCCACGCCGGGGGCGAGGTTGAACGACAGGTTGGCGGCCGGGAACATACCGTCATGGGCAATCGACAACGGGCCGATGGTCGGCGCGTCGAACCTGGCCAGCGCCGACAGCGGCACCATTTCCCCGCTCAGCGGCGAGCGCAGGTAGAAATAGTTGAGGCTTTCGGCCTTGCCGCGCTGCTTGGTGTCCAGCTCCAGAATCACGTTGTACTGGTTGACCTGAGTCTGGAATTCATTGACTTGCCGTTGGCCGAAGGCGTCGTACAGCGCCTCATCGACGTCACTCGCAGTCAGGCCAAAACGCGCAGCGGCGCTGCGGTCGATGCTGATGTGAGTGATGCTGCCGCCCAATTGCAGATCGTTGGAAATATCGCGAAACGCCGGGATGCTGCGCAGTTTTTCCGTCAGGCGCTGGGTCCAGGTGGCGAGGGTCGCGCCGTCGTTGCTCTTGAGCACGTATTGATACTGCGCACGACTCGGGCCGGAGCTGAGGTTGATGTCCTGGCCGGCGCGCAGATAAAGCACGATGCCAGGGACTTTCATCAGTTGTGGGCGAATTCGGTCGATGAACTGGCTGGCCGACACATCACGGTCACCACGTTTTTTCAGGGCGATCCAGAAGCGACCGTTGGCAATGGTCTGGTTACTCCCGGACACACCCACCGAGTGGGAAAACGCCTGCACGGCCGGATCGGCGGCGACGATTTCGGCCATGGCCAGGTGTTTTTTCACCATGTCGCCGTAGGAAATATCTGCAGCGGCTTCGGTGGTGCCGAGGACAAAACCGGTGTCCTGTATCGGGAAGAACCCCTTGGGGATAAAGATGTAACCGGCGACGGCCAAAGCGAGGGACAAGCCAAACACGCCGATCATCAATTTCTGGTGGGCGAGGGCGCGGCGCAGGCCTTTTTCGTACCAGCCGAGCAAGCGTTCGCTGAACCCCGGTTTATCGCTGGCGTGGTGCACCGGTTTGCGCATGAACAACGCTGCCAGCGTGGGTGCCAGCGTCAGCGAAACCACCACGGAAATCATGATGGTCGAGGTTGCCGTCAGGGCGAATTCCTTGAACAACCGCCCGACCACGCCGCCCATAAACAGCAACGGAATAAACGCCGCCACCAGCGAGAAACTGATCGAGACCACAGTGAAGCCGATCTCGCCGGCGCCTTTTATCGCGGCCTCGCGCATGTCGTCGCCGGCCTCCAGATGCCGGTGGATGTTCTCCACCACCACAATCGCATCGTCGACCACAAACCCCACGGCCACCACGATCGCCACCAGCGTCAGGTTGTTGAGGCTGAAGCCGAGGATGTACATCAACGCGAAACTGGCGACCAGCGACACACCGAGCACTGCAGAGACAATCAACGTCGCCGATAGCTGACGCAGAAACAGCGCCATCACCGCCACCACCAGCAGGATCGCGATCAGCAGCGTGATCTCGACCTCATGCAGCGAGGCGCGGATGGTCTGGGTGCGGTCGATCAGGGTTTTCACCTGCACCGACGCTGGCAGCATGGCTTCCAGACCGGGCAGCGCGGCTTGAATGCGGTCGACGGTTTCGACGATGTTGGCGCCCGGTTGGCGCGAGATCACCAGGTTCACCCCCGGTCGATCACCGGCCCAGGCTTGCACGTAGGCATCTTCCGAACCGTTGACGACTTTGGCGACATCACGCAGGTGAACCGGGGCACCATCCTTGTAGGAAACGATGAGCTGGCTGTAATCCTCGGGGTGAAACAACTGATCGTTGGTCGACAGCGTGGAAATACTGGATTCGCCGTATAGCGCACCCTTGGCCAGATTGAGGCTGGTTTGTTGGATCGCCAGGCGAATGTCGGCGAGGGTCAGGCCAATGGCCGCGAGTTTGTCCGCCGAGGCCTGCACCCGGATCGCCGGACGTTGCTGACCGGTGATGTTGATTTGGCCTACACCGTCGATCTGACTGATCTGACGGGCCAGCAGGGTTTCCACCAGGTCACTGAGTTCGGTGCCGGGCATTTGCGTCGAGCTGATACTGAGGATCAGCACCGGGCTGTCAGCCGGGTTGACCTTCTTCCAGGTCGGCAGCGTCGGCATGTCCTTGGGCAATTTGCCGGCGGCGGTATTGATCGCCGCTTGTACTTCCTGGGCGGCGGTGTCGATGCTCTTGTCGAGGCTGAATTGCAGGGTCAGCAGTGTTGAGCCCAAGGCACTGCTGGAGGTCATCTGAGTCATGCCGGGGATGGCGCTGAATTGCACCTCCAACGGCGTGGCCACGGACGAGGCCATGGTGTCGGGGCTGGCGCCGGGTAACTGCGCGGAGACCTGAATCGTAGGAAATTCCGCTTCCGGCAGTGGGGCAATTGGTAAACGCGGGAAGGCAATGATGCCGACCAGCACCAAGGCGATGGTCAGCAGAATTGTCGCTACCGGGTGATCAATGCACCACGTCGAAACCCCTGTGTGTTCCTTCATGGTTTCGGCTCCGCTTGCACCACCTGCGGCGGCTCGGTCATGACCTGCACAGTTGAACCGGGTTTGAGCCGCGACTGGCCGTCGGTGACCAGCACGTCACCGGCCTTCACGCCTTTGATGATGTCCTGGCCGCTGCCCTGATAAACCATCTGCACTTGCACGGCTTCGACCTTGTCGCCGTTCACGCGATAGACGAAGTGTTGATCGAGGCCCCGTTGTACGACGGTGGGCGGGACGACCAGCGCATCTTTCTCCAGAGCCGTCTGAATTTTTACCGTCACCAGCAGGCCCGGCCAGAGTTTCTGGCTGGCGTTGTCGAATTCGGCCTTGGCGCGGATGGTGCCGGTGTTGGCGTTGATCTGGTTGTCGATCAGGGTCAGATGACCTTCGCCGAGCAGGTTGCCGGTTTCGCCGTCGGTGTCGGCGCCGATGTAGGCTTTGACCTGCGCGTGTTGCGGGTCGTTGATCAGGCCTTGCAGGGTCGGCAGCATTTGCTGGGGCAGGGAGAATTCCACGGCGATCGGGTCAATCTGGGTCACGGTGAACAGGCCCTGGGTGTCGGTCATGCGCAGGAAGTTGCCTTCGTCGACTGTGCGAATCCCGACGCGGCCGGTGACCGGGGAGCGAATCTGCGTGTAGGAAAGTTGTACCTGCGCGGCGTCGATCGAGGCCTGGTTGCCCTGGGCGGTGGCTTTGAGCTGGTTGACCAACGCTTGTTGCTGGTCGTAGGTCTGTTTGGAGACGCCGTCGTCGACGCTGAGCAGTTTGTAGCGTTTGAGGTTGACCAGGGCGACTTGCAGTTGGGCCTGGCTTTCGCCCAGTTGCGCGCGGGTCTGGTCGAGGCTGGCGCGGATTGAGCGGTCGTCGATGGTGGCGAGCAGGTCGCCGGTTTTGACCAGTTGGCCTTCTTTGACGAGGATTTTGGTGAGGGTGCCGTCGATCTGCGGGCGTACGACCACGCTGTGTAATGAAAGGACTGAGCCGATGCCGCTGGTGTAGCGGGGGACGTCTTTTTCGCTGACGGTTATGACTCGTACCGGGATGGCGGTTGGGGTGGCGAGTTTGGTCGGGGCTGGTTTCAGGGCGTACCACAGGCCTGCGGCTACCAAGGCGATCAGTAGGGTGGCTAGCAGGGCTTTGTGTTTTTGGATTCGCATGCTTTGGGGCGCCAAGGGTATGGAGTTTGGGCAGGTTGGGTAGTTATAAACTTGTTTGGGGGTCAGGAGGGTGACCGGAAACTGACGGCGCTGTCAGTTTGGTGGGGGTTTTGGGGTTGGGTGTATATCCGTTGCTGCGGGTGTTGCTGATTAGGGTTCCGCCCTTACGGCGGGTCACTTTTTCCAGACGCCGAAAAAGTAACCAAAAAGGCTTTGCCCTGACGTTCGGCCCTCGCTGTGGCTCGGGTTCCTTCGCTCCGGAATTGATCCGGGCGCATCGCTTCCGGTTTGCTTCGCTGCGCCTCCTTTCGATGTGTTCGACTTCGTCGAACGGTCGCTGCGCTCCCACCCCCGGATCAATCCCTCCGCTCAGCCTGCCGACGGGCTCTGAGATCAAAAGCGGTACTCGAGCTAACGCTCATTGTGTTGAGTGGGGCGGCATGCGCCGCGGGCGGGGTGTATCAATTCATTGTGGGAGCCAGCCTGCTGGCGATGAGGCCTATCCAGTCACCCGACCTTTCTGGTCTGTTTAAAAATGGCTCAATTCACCAGAACCTTCCCACAAGGTTTTCAGGTTGTCCGTCGGACGTGCGCTCTCTAGTCTTTGGCTGTCGCTGACAACTCAGCGATCGGGAGGTGAGATCCCCGATTTGGCACCCAAGACAACTGCCCCCATAATCGCGGCCAGCTAGTGCTGTCAGCATTTTTTATGGCGGCTATGTGCGGGCAGACTTCGGTCTGGCCGGGTTTGGGTGGTTCTCCGGTGATCTCACTCCGTACATAGCTGCCACCTCTTCTTCGAGTGAGATCGGGATTAAGTGGCTCCAACGCTTAAGGAATCATTCGATGGATAAATTAATTCCGGATCCACCAGAAACATCCACCCCCCTCGCCGACGCCATCCGCGCCGAAGACCGCATCAAAAACCACGAGGCCATAAAACGCGCCCTCGATTTCTACCTCTGTCCCGAACCCTCGAAACCACGAAGACCCAGCACCATGTTCATGGTCTGTCCCAACATCGACACCGAAAGTCTGCTCGCCCACGCCTGTGAGTCGTTGGCGTCCGCCAGTGCGGCGACCAGCAATTTCGCCAATGAGTTAAGCGGTTTACAGCGCAACACGGCGCTCGGCATCCAGCAGATCATCATGCTGGCTGAGTTGGCAGTTAACCGGGCGTTGGATAGGGTTGATCCGCAGACCTGAGTCCGCGTTATCGTTCTTCGCCAGCAGGCTGGCTCCCACAGGAGTACGCATTCCAATTGTGGGAGTGAGCCTGCTCGCGAAGACGGCTGAAATGACACAACATCACTAACCTGTGAACCAACATGCAAACTCACCACTGAACAGTCCTAAAAAAGGACTGATCATTCCCAAATCAGGACTCTTCTGCGCTGCCCCTACTAAGCTCCTCAAGATCCGCCCCCAGCAGCGGATACAAGTGTATAGCCCAGTCGTTTCACCGCGTGGGTCTCTACGGGAGTGTCCTGCCATGAAGCTAATAACCGTCATTTTCAGTGTGTTTGTTCTGTCTCCGCTCACTGTCTCGGCCGCCCCTCAAACCACCTCCGGTGAAATCCGCTTTATCGGGCAGATCGTCGATTCCGCCTGTGAAGTAGGGCGAGTCGGCACGTTGAGCTCCAGCGAGTCTCGCCAGATCGAGCTCAAGCCCGGTCTGAAGCTCGACGTCGACACGTACCGCAACGCGTGCAGCCATGAAGCGCTGCCAATGACCATGACCTTTGAGCCGTTGAAGACCTCGACCGATAAAGGCATCGTCACCATCACGTACCTGTAAACCGTTCGGCGTACGCTGCAAATCTTCAGGTGCTGACCCGTGACGCGCAGGTATACTGCGCGCCTTCGCGGCTCACTTACCGGGCGCGACTTTTTGTTTTGCGGAGCTTTCATGACTTCCCCGATCCAACCGCCGGTTGACGACGCCGTGAGCGATGTCCCGGCTGAACTGGCCGACGCCAGCGAATCCAAAGCCGAGATCCCGGCGTTCAAGTTCCCGTTCAAACCGGGCGAACTGGCCGCTGCCAAAGACTCGAACCAGCCGTGGTACAAGAACGGCGCCAAGAACGGTCACACCAAGACCCCGGGCATGGCCCCGCCGGGTACCCGTCGTTCGATGGGCAAGCGCTGAGTTTCTCTCTCAGAAAGAGACTATTCCCACACGGATAAGCGATCCGTCTTCTGGGAATTCCGATGACCTCTCGTCGAAGATTCATGCCCTTGTGAATGCTTTGATGAAGGTCATCTCAATGTCTCTGGCAAAAATCATTTCCATCTTGTCGGTGTTAGCCCTGACCAGCGGTTGCGTGTCCTCAGCGGTTGAACCGACGATTCGTTTCGGCGTTGAGCCCCTTGTTCCTCCATTTGAAAGCCGAAACGATAAAGGTGAGCTGGTCGGGCTGAACATCGAACTGGGCAATGCGTTGTGCGCGGAGTTGCAAAAGCGCTGCGTCTGGGTCGATCAGGATTACGCGACCAACATCGCGGCACTTGAGGACAATCGCTTCGATGTGATCATGCCGATGACCGCCACGGCGGCGCGTCGTGAGCGAATTGACTTCACTGACAATCTCTACCCGCTGAGCAGCCAATTGGTCGCGCGCAAGGGTTCCAACCTGCAACCGGATGTCCGGTCCCTCGAAGGTAAACGTATCGGCGTGCTGGCCGGCACCAGCCGTGAAGCGTTCGCCAGGGAACGATGGGCGCCGTCTGGCGTGACGGTGCGCAGTTTTCAGTTCAACGACCAGCTGATCGCCAGCCTCCTGACCGGCGAGATAGATGCCACTCTGCAAGACTCCATCGAAATCACTGAGGCGCTGCTGCGGCATTCTCGGGGTGAAGCATTTGAATTTGCAGGTCCGCCGCTCAAGGATCCGATGCTGGGCACCGGCGTGGCCATGGCTGTGCGCAAAACCGACAGTAAACTGCGCGATGACCTGAACGCCGCCCTTGAACGTCTGAAGCTCAATGGTGTGTATCAAGTGATTACCGAAGGGTACCTTCCGCCCGCCTTTGAAGAGTCACTTCGTTATCAGCCCAATGCCGAAGGGTTTCCGTTCTCTGATTCGGTCAGGATTGGAGACACGATCTACTTATCCGGCGTGCTGGGGCTCAATGACAAAGGCGAGCTGACTAAAGGGGGCATTCGCCCGCAGATGACTCAAGTGATGGAGAACCTGCGTAGCGCTTTGCACAGCAGCGGTTCATCGCTGTATCACGTCGCCAAATGCACGGTGATTCTGACTGACGTCAAGGATTTCGCCGGCATGAACGAGGTGTATCGCGGTTATTTCCCGGCTGACCGCTTACCGGCGCGCACTACATTCGCCGGCAAAAAACTGGTGGTGCCGGGCGCAAAAGTGGAGCTTGAGTGCCTGGCGGTGGCTCGACGCTGAGTCATCGAAGCTTTCTCCATCGACCGTCTCGTCTCTGGGCACTGGCGGTTGATGGCTAAATGCCGGTGATTCGCAGCATCTGGATCAAGCCACCCGCAGAGAAATAAACGCGTACGTCTGCGCCGGCTCCGTCACCACTTGCGCCCCGGCCGCGAGTACCTGCCCGGCGACATCATCGCCAGACAAATGAAACAGCCATTCACTCGATGCTTCGCTCAGTGGCTGCGCACTCACCTGATCAATCACCGCTGCAAAAGCGTCCATATTCGGCAGATACGCCGTGAACCCGTCGCCCTTGAGCGCCGTGGTACGAATCCCCAATGCGGCACAAATCGCATCCTTGAGCCGAATGTCATCGCGATCCGCCTGCCTTGAGCGCTGAATCAGTTCAATCAGTTCCTGATCAACCAATTCGCCACCGACGATCAGCGCCGGCCCCTGTTCCCATGACTCTGGCGGGCAATCCTTGGCTGCAGGGTTGGGCGGGATATGCGGATTGATTTCCGCCGGATAAATTCGACACACCAAAGGCCGACGCTCGTAGATGCGACAAAGCTTGTCTTCGTCAAGATTCCGACAAGGGCCGACGTTGTACGCGGCAAAGGTGATCGCCACGTGCACGTCCGATGCGCCGCTGCGTACCAGCGCCGAACGCCGCTCGGCGTGTTCACGTTGCTGCGCCGGCAAGCCCAGACCGTTGCCGAGAAAAGCCTCTGCCAGCACGATAACCTGGCCGCCGTCCGCCGCCCACATGCGGGCTTCGGCCAGGGTCAGGGGCACATGATGGTCAGTGCAGCATTTGCCGCAACCTACGCAGGAAAACGTCGTAGTCATTGAACGATCAATCTTCAATCAGGGTGTGAATCGGCGGCAGAAAATCGCCGTGCAGACCCGGATCGAAGCAAGTTATGCGCCATTCACTGGGCTTTGGCGGTTGGTCGGATCGAGTCCCACTCGGTGACGAACGCGGTTTTCGACTTTTTGTTGTACAGGCACAGTTCGGTGCCTTGCTGGCCTTTCATGTGTTTTTGCGGGTATTGGCCTTGCAGCAACACGGCGGTGTAGCCGACGCGGTCGTCGAATTGTGCGGGGGTGCCGACGGGTTTGGCGTTTTTCAGGCCGCTGGCCTTGGTGCAACTGGCGAGCACGGTTTTGTCGTAGGCGGCCCATGCGTCGGGGCTTGATGCGTGGGCTTGGGAGGCGAGGGCGGTGAGGCAGAGCAGGCTTGCGGTAACGGCTTTCATGGTTGGGGCATCCTTGTAATGACCAAGGTTGGAGTATGCCTGAGGGCTGGAAGTTGCTGGCGATGGCGGTTTATCAGGCGGGAACAAGTTCCCGGCGAACGAAATACATCCCGGCACTTTCATACAACCGCTGCGCCCGAACGTTATCTTCCAGCACCTTCAAATCAACAAATCCTTCGCGCCGCTGCTGAAAAGTTTTGAATGCATTCAACAGCAGCGCCCGACCCAAACCTCGGCCTTGAGCGCGCGGATGCACCACCAGATTTTTGATATATGAACTGGTCCAGCACTGCACCACACCGACCACGCCCTCGGCATCACGAGCAATGAAACACAGCGCCGGGTCATACTCCGGATCGCTTTCAAAGCGCCGTTGCCAGGTGTCGAGATCTGGCACTCGCCCCCCACCTTCCCGGTGACCGAGTTGCATGAGGTGATGCACAGCCAAAGCCAACTCCGGCCGGTAAGTGCTGATCTCAACACCCTCCGGCCAGACCATTTCCGGCACATCTGCTTGCAGATCGCGCCGCATCAAAAAGCAGTAGGTCTCGCCCAACACTCAGTGGCCGTTGGCGGCGACGTGCTTGGCCGCTTCGATCAGGCGTTGGGTCAGTTCCGGCGAGGAGAACTTGGTCAGCACCGCGTTGGCCCCGGCCAGTCGGGCTTTTTCGCTGTTCATCGCGCTGTCGAGCGAGGTGTGCAGCAGCACATAAAGGTGAGCGAAGTCCGGGGTTTCACGCAGGGTGCGGGTGAAGGCGTAGCCGTCCATCTCGGACATTTCGATGTCGGAGACGATCAGGTTGATCTGTTGCGCCGTGCCTTGCAGGTCGAGCAGGCAGTCGATGGCTTCCTTGGCGCTACGCGCGGTGTGGCATTGCAGGCCCAGGTTGCGCAGGGTGTGCACCGATTGCTGCAGCGCCACCTGGCTGTCGTCGACCACCAGAATCCGCGCGTTGCCGAGTACATCGGCGTCTTCCATGGACAGGTCGGTCGGCGCCATTTCGATCTGCGCCGGGGCAATGCTGTGGATGACTTTTTCGATGTCCAGCACTTGCACCAGTGTGCCGTCCACTGAGGTCACGCCAGTGATGTAGGCCCGCGAGCCGCCGGAACCGAACGGCGGTGGCTTGATGTCGGTGGTCAGGCAATGGACTATCTTGCTCACCGCCTGGACGTGCAGCCCCTGCTTCGAACGGCTGACGTCGGTGACGATCAGGCAGCCGCCGTTCGGGTCTTCCAGTGGACGCTCGCCGATGGCGCGGCTGAGGTCGATCACCGACAACGAGGCGCCGCGCAGGGTCGCAATGCCTTTAACGTGCGGGTGCGACTCCGGCATTTTGGTCAGCGGCGGGCAGGGGATGATTTCACTGACTTTCAGCAGGTTGATCGCCATCAGCTTGCCGCTGCGCAAGGTAAACAGCAGAAGCGAAAGTGAGTCTGCGCGGGCTTTGGTGGAAGACATATAAACCTTCTGTGGAAAAGGTGGTGGGCGAGGGTGCAAATCGCCAGAAACTATTGATGCCGGGTTATCGGCGTTAATGGGGTGGGCTTTAGGTCAGTTGTCGGGTGGGGGGCTTAGCTTTTCATCCCCAACCGCTTGGCCATCCGTCCGAGGTTGGCTCTATCAAGCCCCAACTCCCGCGCCGCACTCGCCCAGTTATCCTGATTGCGTTCCAGCGCCGCACTGATCAACCGCCGCTGATATTCCTCGGTCGCGCTGCGCAAATCCCCGCTGATCAACGGCATCGCCGCGACAATCCCGGCAATCGGCTCGGGCGAGTTATCCACAACCTCGCGCGGCAAATCCAGATCTGCCGCACTCAGACTGAGGATTTTCGGCCGCACCTTGCAGTTGCCCAAAGCCTTCAACGCACTGCGCCCGATCAAGTGTTCCAGCTCACGTACGTTGCCCGGCCAAGTGTAGGCGAGCAGGGCTTCCTGAGCGTCGCTGGTCAGCCGCAGGCTATTAAGGCCCATGCGCGAGCGGTTCTGTTCGAGGAAGAAACCGCTGAGCAACAGCACATCCCGCCCGCGATCACGCAGGGCCGGCACCCGCAACGGGTACACGCTCAGACGATGATAAAAGTCGGCCCGGTAGCGGCCACTGCGCACTTCTTCCGCCAGATCGCGGTTGGTCGCGGCGATCAGGCGTACGTCGACCTGATGTTCCTTGTCCGAACCCAAACGCTGCAACTGGCCGCTTTGCAGGACCCGCAACAACTTGGCCTGTACGGTCAGCGACAGCTCGCCGACTTCATCGAGAAACAGCGTGCCGCCATTGGCCAGTTCGAATTTGCCTCGGCGGTCGCTGGTGGCGCCGGTGAAGGCGCCGCGCACGTGGCCGAACAGTTCGCTTTCCACCAGTGTGTCGGGCAGTGCGGCGCAGTTGAGGCTGATGATCGGTTTGTCGGCACGCTTGGAGGCTGCATGGATCGCCTGAGCCACCAGCTCTTTGCCAACCCCGGTTTCACCCGTGATCAACACGGTCAGATCGCTGCCGCCGACCAGATTGATTTCTTCCACCAGATGTTTATGCGCCTTGCTCTGGCCGATCATTTCGCGGTTCTGCTGACCGCTGGCCTGACGGTAGACCTCGGCGCGCTGGTGCTCGTCTTCAGCGCGGATTGCCAGCCGTTCGATGCGCTCGGCGGCGTTGACCGTGGCCGAGGCGAGGCTGGCGAAGGCTTGCAAAGCGTCCAGTTCGATCGGCTCGAAACGCTCGGGGTCGAGGGCATCGAGGGTGATCAGACCCCAGAGTTTTTCATCGACAAACAACGGGCAGCCGAGGCAGTCGTGAACTTCGAGGTGATCGTCGAGGCCGTCGACCAGACCGTCGTAGGGATCAGGCAAGTCGCTGTCGGCGGCAAACCGGGTCGGGCCTCTGCCTGCCAACAACACTTCAAAGCGTGGATGCTCGCTGACTTTGAAGCGCCGGCCCAGGGTGTCGGTGCTCAAACCATCGACTGCCAGCGGCACCAGCGATTCACCGTCGAGGCGCAACAACGCGGCGGCATCGCACGGCAGCAGGGCGCGCATGGCTTCGAGCAGGCGTCGGTAGCGTTCACCCTCGGGCAGTTCGCGTGAGAGGTCGGATACGAGGGGAAGCAAAGCGGTGAGCAGGGATTTGGCAGTCATGGTCTTGTAGTCAAAGAGACAAGATGTAGTCGGGATGACTATAAAGAGCTTTGAGTCGATTTGACTACTATGATTTTAAGATACTGATATATATGAATAAATTAATTGGCATGGAAACTGATAAGCCTTAGGTAACTTTTAAATGAAGCTCAGGAGTCAACCTTATGCTTAGCGTCCAGGATCGTGCCATCGTCAAATCCACCGTGCCTCTGCTGGAAAGCGGCGGTGAGGCGCTGATCACGCATTTCTACCGCATGATGCTCGCCGAATACCCGGAAGTCCGCCCGTTGTTCAACCAGGCCCACCAGGCCAGCGGCGACCAACCGCGTGCCTTGGCCAACGGCGTGTTGATGTACGCGCGGCATATCGATCAGCTCGACCAGTTGGGCGATCTGGTGGCGAAGATCATCAACAAGCACGTAGCTCTGCAAATCCTCCCGGAACACTACCCGATTGTGGGTGCCTGCCTGCTGCGCGCTATCTCCGAAGTGCTCGGCGAAGAGATCGCCACGCCAGAAGTGATGAGTGCCTGGGGCGCGGCTTACGGGCAACTGGCTGATATCCTGATCGGCGCCGAAACCGCCATCTACGACCAGAAAGAGCAAGCCGTCGGCGGCTGGCGCGGGGCGCGGGAGTTCATTGTGGCGGCCAAGGTCGAGGAGAGCGCGGAAATCATTTCGTTCTACTTCGAGCCAGCGGACAAAGGCCCGATCCTCGCAGCCGAGCCGGGTCAGTACATCGGTATGAAGCTGATCCTCGACGGTGAAGAAATCCGCCGCAACTACTCGCTGTCGGCACTGGCGAACAACGGTCAGTACCGCATCAGCGTCAAACGCGAACCGGGGGGCCGTGCCTCCAATCATTTGCACGATCAACTGCATGTCGGCGCGAGCATTCAGTTGTTCCCGCCATCGGGTGAGTTCACCCTGACCGCCAGCGACAAGCCGCTGGTGCTTATCAGTGGCGGTGTCGGCATCACCCCGACGCTGGCGATGCTGGAATCGGCGCTGGAGACTGAGCGTCCGGTGCATTTTATCCACTGCGCGCGCAATGGCAGCGTCCACGCGTTCCGCGACTGGATTGATGAGTTGGCCGAACGTCATCCACAGCTCAAGCGTTTCTACTGCTACGCCGAAGATGATGGCGTGAGCCCGGCGGCGGACAAGGTCGGCCTGTTGAGCGAGGAGTTGCTCGGCGAGTGGCTGCCGGCGCAGCGTGATGTCGACGCTTACTTCCTTGGGCCGAAAGGTTTCATGGGGGCGATCAAGCGCCATTTGAAAGCACTGGGTGTGCCGGAGAAGCAGAGCCGGTATGAGTTCTTCGGGCCGGCTGCTGCTTTGGAGTGATCTGAAACCGCGTCGCCTTCATTCGCGAGCAGGCTCGCTCCCACAGGATTTGTGTTCAACGCAGATCCAATGTGGGAGCGAGCCTGCTCGCGATTTGCCGTTACACGGTCCTGATTCGTAAAAAGTGTTTAAAGGTTAATCGTTTCTTAACCGGTTTATCGTTTATTCCCCGATGCTGATGATAGGCGCTCGTTCGTTTACCTGATCAGGATCGCCCTCATGTCGCACCTCACCTTGTCCCGTCATTTCAGCCTTGCCGCTCTGGGCCTGTCGGCCGCTTTGCTGGCCAGTCCGTTTGCCTCTGCCGAATCGGCCTTGATCAAACCGCAGACCCTGATTGTCGATCAGAGCCTGCCCAAGGCACAGGCGCAAGCCATGGAGCTGGCGGCGCGGCGTTATGGCAGTTTCTGGAACAGCGGTGAAGAGGCCTTGGCCACCGCCGCCTTGTCGCCGCAATTTGTCGACAAGACCCCACCCGAAGGCCGGGTGCAGGGGCCGACCGGGCCATTGCTGGCGTCGAAGTTTTTTCGCACGGCGGTGCCGGACTTGAGTTGCGAGATCGAGCAAATGATCGTCGCCGGTGATCGCGTGGTAGTGCATTTGCACTTTCGCGGGCATTTCACTGGCACGTTCAAGGCTCTCAAAGGGCAGGGTCAGCGTGTAGACTTCCGGGCAACCGATATCTATCAGATCGACAACGGTCGCATTGCGGCCAATTGGCATATCGAAGACAACATCAGCCTGATGGCGCAACTGCAAGCGCAGCCGCCGGCCAGCTGAACCATGGACATATAAGGGAAACGCGATGAGCGAGGAAACGATTCGACTGGGACGTGAGCGGCGCTTTCTGGTGCTGCTGGGCATCATCTGCCTGGCGCTGATTGGTGGCGCGCTGTACATGCAGATAGTGCTCGGCGAAGCGCCGTGCCCACTGTGCATCTTGCAGCGCTATGCGTTGCTGCTGATCGCGCTGTTCGCGTTCATTGGCGCGGCCATGCGGACCAAACGCAGCATCACCGTGTTCGAAGCGCTGGTGGTGATTTGCGCGATTGCCGGTGCCGGCGTGGCGGGGCATCACGTGTACACCCAGTTCTATCCGGCGGTGAGCTGCGGTATCGATGTGTTGCAGCCGATTGTCGATGATCTGCCGCTGGCGAAGATCTTCCCGCTGGGCTTCCAGGTCGACGGTTTCTGCTCGACCCCTTACCCGCCGATCCTCGGTCTGTCGCTGGCGCAATGGGCGCTGGTGGCGTTCGTGCTGGTGGTGATTCTGGTGCCACTGCTGACCTCGCGTAACCGAAAAGCACTGCGCTGAGTCAACTATTCGGCTGATTGGCCGATACAGAAAACGCCCCGATTTGCGGTTCAGCAAATCGGGGCGTTTTGCATTTCAGGGTGTTTGTGAAAACACCGTGACGAACGGCAAGGGAGGGTGCGGCAGATGTGCGACATGTTGTCACACAGACCGTGTCGCAGGCCGTCGCAGCGACACGGATTGGTGCGCTGTTACAAAAAAGGATTGGTCAGTTTCATTGAATTTTGGCTTTTGCACGCGTGTGCCAGATCAGGCAGTTTTAACAAGCGCAGGCAAATGGCCAGAAGCCTTGGGGTATCGGGCTTTGCGCTGATCCGGCATTCAGGAAATGCCTTCAGAGCTGTCTGAACTGAGGCGTGTACACCTACAAAATTTGGTGTTTTTGTTGAGAATCGATTTCGATAACATGCGGCACTTTTGCAAAAATGGCGATGGATTGTTGCTCGAACGGATAAAAATTATTTCGGGATAAGACATGGTGTATAGGGCGCTACCTATCTACAATCGCCCGCACTGAATTCCCGGCACTGTTCAGCCTTTATTAAGGAGGCGAGCAGGAAGTCGGGTGTCGAGTAAGTCGTGAGGCTTTCAAGACACCCAGGTGTCGGTGCCTTCCAACTTTCCGCACCAAATGGAATTGGTCTGTAACAAGGCCTTTGACCACGAATTCGAATAAGAACTGACCGCTGTCCCAGGTTTTGTCGAGCGTCTGACGCGCGACGGGCGGCCCTTATTCAATCCAAAGAAAATGCCACCCCTTGGCAGGGT
>NZ_JBIUWI010000078.1:0-2368 GCF_044743385.1 Pseudomonas sp. NPDC087639
AAAGTGACCGAGCGTCCTGCCCGCACTGGCCGTAACCCTTCGACTGGCGCTGCCATCGAAATCCCTGCAAAGAAAGTGATCAAGCTGGTTGTGGCCAAAGGCCTGACCGACGCTGTGAACAAGTAAGACGCAGCGATAAAAAAAGCCGTGCTCCGGAGCGATCCGGGCACGGTTTTTTTGTGTCTGCGATTTGGCGATGCCACGCCATCCAATGTGGGAGCGAGCCTGCTCGCGAAAGCGCTGTGTCAGTCGATATTTAAGTTAACTGACACTCCGCCTTCGCGAGCAGGCTCGCTCCCACAATTGACCTGCGTCGGTCTATGCGATGTTTAGCGCGTCCAGCGCTCGCGACGCCAGATCTGCTGCTCGGACTTGGTCTGGAAGGTCCAGGCGACGAAGCGGCTTTGTTTCTGTCCCTGAGACATCTCAACCACCTGACTTTCCAGCACGCCGGCCTTTTTCAGCGCGATCTCAATGGCGGGCAGGTTCGAGGCTTTCGACACCAGCGTGCTGAACCACAGCACCTTGTGCTGGAAGTTCGCGCTCTCGGCGATCAGTTGCGTCACGAAACGCGCTTCGCCACCTTCACACCACAGCTCGGCCGACTGGCCACCGAAGTTCAGCACCGGCAGTTTGCGTTTCGGGTCGGCGCGGCCCAGTGCGCGCCATTTGCGCTCGCTGCCCTTGGTCGCTTCATCCATCGAGGCGTGGAACGGCGGGTTGCACATGGTCAGGTCAAAGCGTTCGCCCGGCTCCAGCAAACCGATCAGGATGTGCTTGCGATTTTCTTGCTGGCGCAGCTGGATAACTTTGCTCAGATCGTTGGATTGAACGATGGCTCTGGCGGCAGCCACGGCGGTCGGGTCGATCTCCGAGCCGAGGAAGTGCCAGCGGTATTCGCTGTTGCCGATCAGCGGATAAACGCAATTGGCGCCCATGCCGATGTCCAGCACGTTGACGATCGCGCCGCGCGGGACCTTGCCGTCGTTCATGCTTGCCAGCAGATCCGCGAGAAAGTGCACGTAATCGGCACGGCCCGGTACCGGCGGGCAGAGGTAGTCCGCCGGAATATCCCAATGTTGGATGCCATAGAACGCCTTGAGCAGCGCCCGGTTGAACACGCGCACCGCATCGGGACTGGCGAAGTCGATGCTTTCCTTGCCGTACGGGTTGGTGATCACAAACTTCGCCAGTTCCGGCGTGGTTTTGATCAGCGCCGGGAAGTCGTAGCGACCCTGATGGCGATTGCGCGGGTGCAGGCTGGCCTTTTCACGCGGCTCAACGGCTTTGGCCGGGGTCGCGGAGTCAGGCTTCTTGCGCGCAGGTTTGGGTGTGCGGGGGGCGTTCATGGGCGTGGTCGATTCGGGTATGGCTGAAAGTGGCGGGTATTGTCCCACATTGGCGACGTATACGCCGGATGGTGTTTCAGGCACAAAAAAGGGAAGCCGTTGCGGGCCTCCCTTTTTCATTGCGGCTTGCCCTTACAGGCTGGAAATCCGCGCGTGCTGCTCGGCCAGTTTGCCCAGGGCCTGTTCAGCCTCGGCCAGTTTGGCGCGTTCCTTCTCGATGACTTCGGCCGGGGCCTTGTCAACGAAACCGGCATTGGACAGCTTGCCGCCAACACGCTGGACTTCGCCCTGCAGACGCAGGATTTCCTTGTCCAGACGCGCCAGTTCGGCGCCCTTGTCGATCAGACCGGCCATCGGCACCAGCACTTCCATCTCGCCAACCAGCGCGGTGGCGGACAGCGGTGCTTCTTCGCCAGCAGCCAGCACGGTGATCGATTCCAGACGCGCCAGCTTCTTCAGCAGTGCTTCGTTCTCGGTCAGGCGACGCTGGTCTTCAGCGCTGACGTTCTTCAGGTAGATCGGCAGGGGCTTGCCTGGGCCAATGTTCATTTCGCCACGGATGTTACGCGTGCCGAGCATCAGCTCTTTGAGCCATTCGATGTCGTCTTCGGCGGCCGGATCGATGCGCTCTTCGTTGGCCACTGGCCAAGGTTGCAGCATGATCGTCTTGCCCTGAATGCCGGCCAGCGGCGCGATGCGCTGCCAGATTTCTTCAGTGATGAACGGCATGAACGGATGCGCCAGGCGCAGCGCCACTTCCAGTACGCGAACCAGCGTGCGGCGGGTGCCACGCTGACGCTCAACCGGGGCGTTTTCGTCCCACAGCACAGGCTTGGACAGCTCCAGGTACCAGTCGCAGTACTGGTTCCAGATGAACTCGTACAGCGCTTGCGCGGCGAGGTCGAAACGGAACTGATCCAGTTGACGGGTCACTTCGGCTTCGGTGCGTTGCAGCTGCGAGCTGATCCAGCGATCCGCCAGCGACAGCTCGGAGGCTTCGCCGTTCTGGCCGCAGGCTT
>NZ_JBIUWI010000078.1:2378-9796 GCF_044743385.1 Pseudomonas sp. NPDC087639
GGCCCATGTCGAACTTGATGTCGCGACCGGTGGACGCCAGCGAGCAGAAGGTGAAGCGCAGGGCGTCGGTGCCGTAACTGGCGATGCCCTCGGCGAACTCGTCGCGGGTCTGCTTCTCGATCTTCTTCGCCAGTTTCGGCTGCATCATGCCGGAGGTGCGTTTTTGCACCAGTTCTTCCAGCTCGATGCCGTCGATGATGTCCAACGGGTCAAGGACGTTGCCCTTGGACTTGGACATCTTCTGGCCCTGGCCATCACGTACCAGACCGTGCACATAAACAGTCTTGAACGGAACCTGCGGCGTGCCGTCCTCGTTCTTGATCAGGTGCATCGTCAGCATGATCATCCGGGCAACCCAGAAGAAGATGATGTCGAAACCGGTCACCAGCACGTCGGTGGAGTGGAATTTCTTCAGGAACTCGGTCTGCTCAGGCCAGCCGAGGGTGGAGAACGTCCACAGACCGGAACTGAACCAGGTGTCGAGTACGTCGTTGTCCTGTTGCAGTGCAACGTCCGGGCCGAGGTTGTGCTTGGCACGTACTTCGGCTTCATCACGGCCGACATAGACCTTGCCCGACTCGTCGTACCAGGCCGGAATCCGGTGGCCCCACCAGAGTTGACGGCTGATGCACCAATCCTGGATGTCTCGCATCCACGAGAAGTACATGTTTTCGTACTGTTTCGGCACGAACTGGATGCGGCCATCTTCAACGGCAGCAATCGCAGGTTCAGCCAACGGCTTGGTGGAGACGTACCATTGGTCGGTCAGCCACGGCTCGATGATGGTGCCGGAGCGATCGCCTTTCGGCACTTTCAGGTTGTGATCGTCGACGCTGACCAACAGGCCGGCAGCGTCGAACGCAGCAACGATCTGCTTGCGCGCTTCGAAGCGCTCAAGGCCGGCGTACTCGGCCGGGATCTTGCCGTCGATGCTGTCGTTCAGCGTGCCGTCGAGGTTGAACACCTGGGCGGCTGGCAGCACGTTGGCGTTCTTGTCGAAGATGTTCAGCAGCGGCAGGTTGTGGCGCTTGCCGACTTCGTAGTCGTTGAAATCGTGGGCCGGGGTGATTTTCACGCAACCGGTGCCGAATTCAGGATCGCAGTAATCGTCGGCGATGATCGGGATGCGACGGCCAACCAGTGGCAGTTCGACAAACTTGCCGATCAGGGCTTTGTAGCGTTCGTCGTTCGGGTTTACCGCGACGGCGGAGTCGCCGAGCATGGTTTCCGGACGGGTGGTCGCGACGATCAGGAAATCGTTACCTTCAGCGGTTTTCGCGCCGTCAGCCAGCGGGTACTTCAGGTTCCACAGGAAACCTTTCTCGTCGTGGTTTTCCACTTCGAGGTCGGAAATCGCCGTGTGCAGCTTGGTGTCCCAGTTGACCAGACGCTTGCCGCGATAGATCAGGCCGTCCTCGTGCAGACGCACGAAGGCTTCTTTAACGGCTTCCGAGAGGCCGTCGTCCATGGTGAAGCGCTCGCGGCTCCAGTCTACGGACGAGCCGAGGCGGCGGATCTGACGGCTGATGTTGCCACCGGACTGATCCTTCCATTCCCAGACTTTTTCGAGGAATTTTTCGCGGCCCAGATCGTGACGATTCTGGCCCTGGGCTTCCAGTTGGCGCTCCACCAGCATCTGCGTAGCGATACCGGCGTGGTCGGTACCTGGCTGCCACAGGGTGTTGCGACCCTGCATGCGGCGGAAACGGATCAGGGCGTCCATGATCGCGTTGTTGAAACCGTGACCCATGTGCAGGCTGCCGGTGACGTTCGGCGGCGGGATCATGATGGTGTAGGAATCGCCCGCGCCGTGCGGTGCGAAATAGTTCTCGGACTCCCAGGTGTTGTACCAGGAAGTTTCAATGGCGTGCGGCTGGTAGGTCTTATCCATGCGCGGCGGGACCCTATTGGCATTTATTCAGGAAAAGCCGGGAAGTATAGCGGGGCATGGGGCCGAGGGCGAGCGGGGGAGGGGCGGGTGGACGCAAGCTTTCTGTAGGAGCTGCCGAAGGCTGCGATCTTTTGACTTTGTTTTTTAAGGTCAAGATCAAAAGATCGCAGCCTGCGGCAGCTCCTGCAGGGGATCGTGGGGGTTATTCGTACTGGCTGAGCAACCGTTCCATCCGCGCATCGAGGCGGCGTTTGATTTCGGTTTCGATGTGCGGCGCGAAGTCGTCGATCACGTCTTGCATGATCAATTGCGCGGCGGCGCGCAGTTCGCTGTCCAGGTGCAGCAGGGCGTCCGGGCCTTTATCGACGGTCGCAGCAGGTTGCGCGGCAGGCGTCGGGGTCGGAGCCGGTGGCGGCTCGACGGCGGGCGCCTCGGCGCCGACCGAATCGAACAACATCGGAATCTGTTCCTGTTCACCGTCATCGACCGTGTCGGTCAGCAGTGGCGGTTGCAGGTTGTCATCGCCGAGCAACTGGCGGATCGATTCGAGATCGTCCAGCAGGTGTGCGGACTTTTGCTGCGGTTTCGGAGTGTCCATTGGAGTGCTCAGAGTCGCTGTAAACGGTGATCTTGCAGAGGATAGCCCTGTTCGCGGTAGAAACGGAAACTCTCCCGCGCAGCCGCGCGAATGGTCGGATCTTCCACCACCACTTCCGCCACGCGGGCGAATTTGTTGGCGAAGGCCGGGACTTTCAGGTCGAGATTGACCAGTAAATCCTGATGCTGACCGCAGTCATCGCCCACCCCCAACACAATCAACCCTTCGGGTTCACTGTCGGCGGGGCCGTGGGGCACGAAGCTTTCGCCCTTGAACGCCCACAGCCGAGCATCGAGATCTTCGCGCTGAGCGGCATCGCTGCAATGCAGGTAGATGCGGTGGCCCATGCGCCAGGCTTTCTCGGTGAGCTTGCAGGCAAAGTCCAGGCGTGCCGAGGGATCGGCGCTGGGCAGGATATAGAAGTCGACTTTGGTCATTGCGGTTCCTGAGCTGAAAGCGGCGCCTCAAAAAAGAAGCGCCGCCCGCAGGCATCGGTTTCAGGCTTTGGCGCGATCCAGCAGGTATTGGGTCAGCAGTGGCACCGGACGGCCAGTGGCGCCCTTGTCCTTGCCGCCGCTGGTCCACGCGGTGCCCGCGATGTCCAGGTGCGCCCAGTTGAGGTTCTTGGTGAAGCGCGACAGGAAGCATGCGGCGGTGATGGTGCCGGCCTTCGGCCCGCCAATGTTGGCGATATCGGCGAACGGGCTGTCCAGCTGTTCCTGGTACTCATCGAACAGCGGCAGTTGCCAGGCGCGGTCATCAGCAGCCTTGCCGGCGCTGAGCAGTTGGCCGATCAGTTCGTCGTTGTTACCCAGCAGGCCCGAGGTGTGGGCGCCCAGTGCTACGACGCAAGCGCCGGTCAGGGTGGCGATATCGATCACCGCTTGTGGCTTGAAACGCTCGGAGTAGGTCAGGGCATCGCACAGCACCAGACGGCCTTCGGCGTCGGTGTTGAGGATTTCCACGGTCTGGCCACTCATGGTGGTGACGATGTCGCCCGGACGGGTCGCATTGCCGCTCGGCATGTTTTCGGCGCAGGCGAGGATGCACACCAGATTGATCGGCAGCTTCAGTTCGAGGACCGCACGCAGGGTGCCGAACACACTGGCAGCGCCGCCCATGTCGTACTTCATTTCGTCCATGCCGGCGCCCGGCTTCAGGCTGATGCCGCCGGTGTCGAAGGTGATGCCTTTGCCAACCAGTGCGTATGGCTTCTCGGATTTCTTGCCACCGTTGTATTGCATGACGATCAGGCGCGGCGGTTGTTCGCTGCCCTGGCCAACGGCATAGAACGAGCCCATGCCCAGCGACTTGATCTTCTTCTCGTCGAGCACTTCGACTTTCAGGTCCTTGAACTCTTTGCCGAGGTTCTTGGCTTGTTCGCCAAGGAAAGTCGGGTGGCAGATGTTCGGCGGCAGGTTTCCCAGATCACGGGTGAAGGCCATGCCATTGGCAATCGCGGTAGCGTGATTCACGGCGCGCTGAACTTCGGCTTGTGCAGCCTTGATGGTCAGCAGGGTGATTTTCTTCAGGGCGCGCGGTTCGGCCTTCTGGCTCTTGAACTGGTCGAAGGTGTATTCGCCGTCCACCAGGGTTTCCGCCAGCAGGCGGGTCTTGCCGTAACTGTCGCGGCCCTTGACGATGACTTCGTCCAGCGCCAGCACGGCATCGCTGCCGCCCAGGCCTTTGAGGGTGTTGAGGATGCCGGCAACGATTTTGCGGAACGGACGGTCGCCCAGTTCCTCGTCCTTGCCTACGCCGACCAGCAGCACGCGCTCGGCTTTGAGGTTTGGCAGGCTGTGCAGCAGCAGGCTTTGACCAACCTTGCCGGCCAGATCGCCACGCTTGAGTACGGCGCTGATCGCGCCACCGCTCAGCTCGTCGACCTGTTTGGCGGCGACACCGAGTTTGCGGCCTTCGCCGACGGCAACCACCAGGGTGGCGGTTTTCAACGTTTCTGGGCTAACGCTTTTTACAACCAGTTCCATGTCCGGATCCCTGAATGAATGGTCAACACGCAGGCGTTCGACGGTGTCCGCAGTCGCCTGCTTATAGATAGAAGAGGCGCAGGCCAAAGCCTGCGACAAGGGCCGCAGTTTGAACCTCGCTCCCCGCGCCTGACAACCCTAGGGAGCATTCTCAATTAGTTTTCACACAGCGTTATCGCCTTAAAGCCAGCCAGGCAAGGCGCAGGCCGCTGGGAATGGTTGTTCCCTTTCCAAGGCCTGCAACGCAGACTGGCCGGCTTTAAGGCACAACCCGAAGGGCCGCGCCTGCTGTTGTGCAGGGCTGCGTTGCTCGAAGCTTATTTGGAATGACCAAACCACGCTTCTCGCGCCTTGCCCTGCACAACAGCAGACCCGGCGCGGTGTGAAAACTAATTGAGAACGCCCCCTAGGTTGTACGATCTTCAACGGATTGCTTGCGAGGATGAGTGTGCGCAGTGACAGGCGCCCTCAATCACAGGATAATGCCGCATCTTTTTTCGACGGCTCTGCGTTGCGGGCCGGTCGATGTGTTTGCTTGTTTGGCCGCCTTAGCCTGACAACCCTGGAGTGTCTGGTTTGATCGTCTTCCGTTATCTGTCCCGCGAAGTCCTGTTGACCCTCAGCGCCGTGAGTGCGGTGTTGCTGGTCATCATCATGAGCGGTCGCTTCATCAAATACCTCGCTCAGGCCGCTGCCGGCCAGCTCGATCCGGGTTCGCTGTTCCTGATCATGGGCTTTCGTCTGCCGGGCTTCCTGCAACTGATTCTGCCGCTGGGTCTGTTCCTCGGGATCCTGCTGGCCTACGGTCGCCTGTACCTGGAAAGCGAAATGACCGTGCTCTCGGCCACCGGCATGAGTCAGCAGAAGCTGTTTCGCATGACCCTGTTCCCGGCAACGCTGGTGGCACTGGTCGTGGCATGGCTGAGCCTGGGCCTGGCCCCGCAGGGTGCCAATCAGTTCCAGTTGCTGCTGAACAAGCAAGACGCCCTGACAGAGTTCGATACCCTCGAACCGGGTCGCTTCCAGGCCCTGCGTGACGGCACCCGAGTGACCTACACCGAAACGTTGAGCGACGATCGCGTCAATCTGGGCGGAGTGTTCATCTCGCAGAAGAACCTCGGCGCCGATCAGAAGGATCGCGGGATTTCCGTGCTTGTGGCCGAAAAGGGCCGTCAGGAAGTCCGCCCCGACGGCAATCGCTACCTGATTCTCGACAATGGTTATCGCTATGACGGCAGTCCGGGTCAGGCGGATTACCGCGCCATTCACTACGAAAACTATGGTGTGCTGCTGCCTAAACCGGACGTCAGCGAAGAAGTCACCGATCGTGACGCCATGCCGACTTCGTCTCTGCTGGGCAGTGACGACATCCGCTCCAAAACCGAACTGCAATGGCGTCTTTCCCTGCCGTTGCTGGTGTTCATCGTGACCCTGATGGCGGTGCCGCTGTCGCGAGTCAATCCGCGTCAAGGGCGTTTCCTCAAGCTGCTGCCGGCGATTCTTCTTTATATGGCTTACCTGACCATCCTGATTGCCGCCCGCGGCGCCCTTGAAAAAGGCAAGATTCCACCGGCGCTCGGCTTGTGGTGGGTGCATGCGATCTTCCTGGTCATCGGCCTCGGCCTGCTGTATTGGGAGCCGCTGCGTCTGAAGATGGCCAGCCGTCGCGCTGCTGCGCTGGAGGTGGCCCGTGGTTAAACTCGACCGCTACATCGGCAGCAGCGTGTTCATGGCTATCATTGCCGTGCTGGCAATCATTCTCGGTCTGGCGACCCTGTTCGCCTTTATCGATGAGATGGGTGACGTCAGCGAAACCTACACATTGGTAGACGTGCTGAGTTTCGTCCTGCTGACCGCGCCGCGCCGGCTCTACGAAATGTTGCCGATGGCCGCGTTGATTGGCTGCCTGATCGGCCTCGGCAGTCTGGCCAGCAGCAGCGAACTGACCGTAATGCGCGCCGCTGGCGTGTCGATCGGCCGGATCGTCTGGGCGGTGATGAAGCCGATGCTGGTGCTGATGCTCGCAGGCGTGTTGATTGGCGAATACGTCGCCCCGGCCACCGAAAGCATGGCCCAGGCCAATCGCTCTCTGGCTCAGGGCAGCGGCGACGCGCAAAGCGCCAAGCACGGTATGTGGCACCGTCAGGGTGAAGAATTCATCCACATCAACGCCGTGCAACCCAACGGCCTGTTGTATGGCGTGACTCGCTATCACTTCGACAAGGAACGCCACCTGCTGAGCTCCAGCTTCGCCAAGAAGGCCGAGTTCGATGGCACTCAATGGCAGCTCACCGACGTGGCCACCACCTTGTTCCATGAGCGCAGCACCGAAGTCGTAAACACGCCGAGCGAGCGTTGGGACGTGGCCTTGAGCCCGCAACTGCTGAGCACTGTGGTGATGGCCCCGGAATCGCTGTCGATCAGCGGACTGTGGGGCTACATCCACTATCTGTCGGAGCAGGGCCTGAGCAACGGCCGTTACTGGCTGGCATTTTGGGTCAAGGTGTTGCAGCCGTTGGTGACAGCCGCGCTGGTGTTGATGGCGATTTCCTTCATCTTCGGCCCGCTGCGTTCGGTAACCCTCGGCCAGCGTGTGTTCACCGGTGTGCTGGTCGGCTTCACCTTCCGCATCGTCCAGGATTTGCT
Source organism: Pseudomonas sp. NPDC087639 (assembly GCF_044743385.1). Taxonomy (NCBI): domain Bacteria; kingdom Pseudomonadati; phylum Pseudomonadota; class Gammaproteobacteria; order Pseudomonadales; family Pseudomonadaceae; genus Pseudomonas; species Pseudomonas sp. NPDC087639. The sequence continues at coordinate 9,502 of NZ_JBIUWI010000078.1, forward strand.
CGGTCCGTCGAGCCTGGTGTTCGGTTTCTCGCCGCTGTTTGCGGTGCTGGTGCCGGCCGGTGTCTGCGCGCTGGCAGGTGTCTGGCTGCTTAGACGAGCCGGTTGATGAACAAGCTTTCATCCTCTGCTTAGCCCCGGAAACGCCTCGATCAACCGATCGGGGCGTTTTTGCATGCAATCCGGGTGACAGGCGAACGTGACGCTTGCGCCGTGTATCAGGTACAATTCCCGGCTATTTTTCGGCGGGCCATGCCTGCAGCCTTTTTGAGTGTTGATCCGTGAGTGATTTGAGTCA
>NZ_JBIUWI010000078.1:9806-17697 GCF_044743385.1 Pseudomonas sp. NPDC087639
CACATTGACCATGGCAAGTCGACGCTGGCCGATCGCTTCATCCAGATGTGCGGCGGCCTGGCCGAGCGTGAAATGGAAGCCCAGGTACTGGATTCCATGGATCTTGAGCGTGAGCGCGGGATCACCATCAAGGCCCACAGCGTTACCCTTTATTACAAAGCCAAAGATGGCGTCACCTACCAGCTGAACTTCATTGACACCCCGGGCCACGTAGACTTCACCTATGAAGTCAGCCGTTCCCTGGCCGCGTGTGAAGGTGCCTTGCTGGTGGTCGATGCCGGTCAGGGCGTCGAAGCCCAGTCCGTGGCCAACTGCTACACCGCGATTGAGCAGGGCCTTGAGGTCATGCCGGTCCTGAACAAGATCGACCTGCCACAGGCTGATCCTGATCGCGTCAAAGACGAAATCGAAAAGATCATCGGCATCGACGCCACTGACGCCGTCACCTGCAGTGCCAAGACCGGCCTGGGTGTCGACGAAGTGCTTGAGCGTCTGGTGCACACCATTCCTGCGCCAACCGGCAACATCGAAGATCCGCTGCAAGCGTTGATCATCGACTCCTGGTTCGACAACTACCTGGGCGTTGTCTCCCTGGTGCGCGTGCGTCACGGCCGCGTGAAGAAGGGTGACAAGATCCTGGTGAAATCCACCGGCAAGATCCATCTGGTCGACAGCGTCGGTGTTTTCAATCCGAAACACACCGCCACCGTAGACCTCAAGGCCGGCGAAGTGGGCTTCATCATCGCCAGCATCAAGGACATTCACGGTGCGCCGGTCGGTGACACCCTGACCCTGAGCTCGACCCCGGATGTTCCGGTACTGCCGGGTTTCAAACGCATCCAGCCACAGGTTTACGCCGGTCTGTTCCCGGTCAGCTCCGACGACTTCGAAGATTTCCGCGAAGCGCTGCAGAAGCTGACCCTGAACGACTCGTCGCTGCAGTACACCCCGGAAAGTTCCGACGCCTTGGGCTTCGGCTTCCGTTGTGGCTTCCTCGGCATGCTGCACATGGAAATCATCCAGGAGCGCCTCGAGCGCGAGTACGATCTGGATCTGATCACCACGGCGCCGACGGTAATCTTCGAACTGGTGCTGAAAACCGGTGAAACGATTTACGTCGATAACCCGTCCAAGCTTCCGGATGTCTCGGCCGTCGAAGACATGCGCGAGCCGATCGTGCGCGCCAATATCCTGGTGCCGCAAGAACACTTGGGCAACGTCATCACCCTGTGCATCGAGAAACGCGGCGTTCAAGTCGACATGCTGTTCCTCGGCAATCAGGTGCAAGTCACTTACGACTTGCCGATGAACGAAGTGGTTCTGGACTTCTTCGACCGTCTCAAATCCACCAGCCGCGGCTATGCTTCGCTGGACTACCATTTCGATCGTTACCAATCGGCTAATCTGGTGAAACTGGACGTGCTGATCAACGGCGACAAGGTCGATGCCCTGGCGTTGATCGTGCACCGTGACAACTCGCACTTCAAAGGTCGCCAGTTGACCGAGAAGATGAAAGAACTGATTCCTCGTCAGATGTTCGACGTGGCCATCCAGGCCGCCATTGGCGGTCAGATTGTCGCCCGGACAACCGTCAAGGCTCTCAGAAAGAACGTATTGGCCAAATGCTACGGTGGTGATGTCAGCCGTAAGAAGAAACTGCTCGAGAAGCAAAAGGCCGGTAAGAAACGCATGAAGCAGGTCGGCAACGTGGAAATTCCACAAGAAGCCTTCCTTGCAGTGCTCAGGTTGGATAGTTAGGTCCTATGTCGCTAAATTTCCCGCTGTTGCTGGTCATCGCCGTGTTCGTCTGCGGCCTGTTGGCGTTGCTCGATCTGCTGATTCTGGCGCCCCGCCGGCGTGCTGCCATTGCCTCTTATCAAGGCAGTGTCAGCCAGCCCGACGTCGTGGTGGTCGAGAAGCTGAACAAAGAGCCGCTTCTGGTCGAATACGGCAAGTCGTTCTTCCCGGTGTTGTTCATCGTGCTGGTGCTGCGTTCGTTCCTGGTGGAGCCGTTCCAGATTCCGTCCGGCTCGATGAAACCGACCCTGGACGTCGGCGACTTCATTCTGGTGAACAAGTTTTCTTACGGGATCCGCCTGCCGGTGATCGACAAGAAAATCATCGAAGTCGGTGATCCGCAGCGCGGCGATGTGATGGTGTTCCGCTACCCGAGCGACCCGAACGTCAACTACATCAAGCGTGTGGTCGGTCTGCCGGGCGACACGGTGCGTTACACCGCTGACAAGCGTCTGTTCGTCAACGGTGAGTCGATTGCCGAGCAAATGGTCGGTTCCGAGCCGGGCACGCTGGGCAGCGCAGAGCTCTACAAGGAAAAACTCGGCGCTGCCGAGCACCTGATCCGCAAGGAAATGAGCCGTTACCGCGCCACGCCGGACCATACCTGGACCGTGCCGGCAGGGCACTTCTTCATGATGGGCGACAACCGCGACAACTCGACCGACAGTCGCTACTGGGAGGATCCGAACATTCCCAAGGATCTGCTGGGCATGGTTCCCGACCGGAATATCGTCGGCAAGGCCTTCGCGGTCTGGATGAGCTGGCCGGAACCGAAACTCAGCCACCTGCCGAATTTCTCGCGGGTTGGCCTGATCAAGTAATCACCACGGCGCTGTTGAACACAGCGCCGAATGCATTTCTGGAGTCGCTACAATCGACTCCAGGGCATGAAGCCACGATATTCAGGACGTAATTTTTGAACACAGCGTTAATTGTCCCAGGCCTGCGCCGTATCCCGGCGATGGCGGTGGAATCCAGCTTTGATCTCAGCGTGGGTAAACCGTGAGCGCCTCTTTAAGCCGTCTCGAGCGTCAGCTCGGTTACACCTTCAAGGATCAGGAACTCATGGTCCTGGCCCTCACGCACCGCAGTTTTGCCGGGCGCAACAACGAACGCCTGGAGTTTCTCGGCGATGCCATCCTCAACTTCGTCGCTGGCGAGGCGTTGTTCGATCGCTTCCCGCTGGCTCGCGAAGGCCAGTTGTCGCGTTTGCGCGCACGCCTGGTGAAAGGTGAGACCCTGGCCGTACTGGCGCGTGGTTTCGACCTGGGTGATTACCTGCGTCTGGGTTCCGGTGAGCTGAAAAGCGGCGGTTTCCGTCGCGAGTCGATTCTGGCCGATGCCCTTGAGGCGTTGATCGGTGCGATCTACCTCGACGCCGGCATGGACATGGCCCGCGAGCGCGTCCTGGCCTGGCTGGCCGGCGAGTTCGAAGGCCTGACGCTGGTGGACACCAACAAGGATCCCAAGACCCGTCTGCAGGAACATCTGCAATCGCGCGGTTGCGAGCTGCCTCGTTACGAGGTGGTAGATATCCAGGGCGAGCCGCACTGCCGAACCTTCTTCGTCGAGTGCGAAGTTGTCTTACTGAATGAAAAAAGCCGAGGTCAGGGTGTGAGTCGTCGTATTGCCGAACAGGTAGCGGCCGCCGCAGCACTGATTGCCCTGGGCGTGGAGAATGGCAATGACTGATACAAACGCAACTCGCTGTGGCTACGTTGCCATCGTCGGCCGTCCCAACGTGGGCAAGTCCACGCTGCTGAACCATATCCTCGGTCAGAAACTGGCGATCACCTCGCGCAAGCCGCAGACCACCCGTCACAACATGCTCGGGATCAAGACCGAGGGTGACGTGCAGGCGATCTATGTCGACACCCCCGGCATGCACAAGGGTGGCGAAAAGGCTCTCAACCGTTACATGAACAAGACCGCTTCGGCGGCGTTGAAAGACGTCGACGTCGTGATCTTCGTGGTCGATCGCACCAAGTGGACCGAAGAAGACCAGATGGTGCTGGAGCGCGTGCAGTACGTGACCGGCCCGCTGATCGTCGCGCTGAACAAGACCGACCGCATCGAAGACAAAGCCGAACTGATGCCGCACCTGAGCTGGTTGCAGGAACAGCTGCCGAACGCGCAGATCATCCCTATCTCCGCGCAGCACGGGCACAACCTTGAGGCGCTGGAAAAGGTGATTGCCGATCACCTGCCGGAAAACGATCACTTCTTCCCGGAAGACCAGATCACCGACCGCAGCAGCCGTTTCCTCGCCGCTGAACTGGTGCGCGAAAAAATTATGCGCCAGATGGGCGCCGAGCTGCCGTACCAGATCACCGTCGAGATCGAAGAGTTCAAGCAGCAGGGCAAAACCCTGCATATCCATGCGCTGATTCTCGTCGAGCGTGATGGCCAGAAGAAGATCATCATTGGCGACAAGGGCGAGCGCATCAAACGCATCGGCACCGAAGCGCGCAAGGACATGGAGCTGCTGTTCGACTCCAAGATCATGCTCAACCTGTGGGTCAAGGTGAAGGGCGGTTGGTCCGACGACGAGCGTGCGCTGCGTTCGCTGGGTTACGGCGACCTGTAAGCGGCTCAAAAGATCAAAAGATCGCAGCCTTCGGCAGCTCATACAGTGGATTGTGTAAACCTGTAGGAGCTGCCGAAGGCTGCGATCTTTTTTGCAATCTCCGACCGAGAAAAAGCGCTCATGTCGCAAAGCCCACCTCCCGCCCAACTCGCCTACGTCCTGCACTCTCGCGCCTACCGCGAAACCAGCGCGTTGGTGGACTTCCTCACGCCGCAAGGTCGGCTGCGGGCGGTGTTGCGCAGTGCGCGGGGCAAGGCCGGAACGTTGGCGCGGCCATTCGTGCCGCTGGAAGTCGAGTTTCGCGGCAAGGGCGAGTTGAAGAATGTCGGGCGCATGGAAAGTGCCGGTAACGCGACGTGGATGGTCGGCGAGGCGTTGTTCAGCGGTCTGTACCTCAATGAGCTGTTGATCCGTTTGCTACCCGCCGAAGATCCGCACCCGGCGGTGTTCGATCACTACGCCGCGACCTTGCTGGCCTTGGCCGAAGGTCGGCCGCTGGAGCCCTTGTTGCGCTCCTTCGAATGGCGCCTGCTGGATGATCTCGGTTATGGCTTTTCCATGAACACCGACATCCACGGCGAAGCGGTGGCTCCGGACGGTCTCTATCGTCTGCAAGTGGACGCTGGCCTTGAGCGCGTTTACCTGCTGCAACCTGGCCTGTTCAACGGTGTTGAATTGTTGGCCATGGCCGAAGCTGACTGGTCAGCCCCCGGCGCACTCTCAGCCGCCAAACGTCTGATGCGTCAAGCATTGGCTGTTCACTTGGGCGGTCGTCCGCTTGTCAGTCGCGAACTGTTTCGCAAGCCCTGATCACCCCGTATGCTGTGCGCCGAATCTCTAAATTCAGGAGCGCATCCGTGACCACCAGCAATCGCATTCTTCTTGGCGTGAACATCGACCACGTCGCCACCCTGCGTCAGGCCCGTGGCACGCGCTACCCGGATCCGGTCAAGGCGGCGCTGGACGCGGAAGAGGCGGGCGCCGACGGCATCACCGTGCACCTGCGCGAGGACCGTCGACACATTCAGGAGCGCGACGTACTGTTGCTCAAGGATGTGCTGCAAACCCGCATGAACTTCGAAATGGGCGTCACCGAAGAAATGATGGCGTTCGCCGAGCTCATCCGTCCGGCGCACATCTGCCTGGTCCCGGAAACCCGTCAGGAACTGACCACCGAAGGCGGTCTGGATGTCGCGGGGCAGGAAGCGCGGATCAAGGCTGCGGTCGAGCGTCTGTCGAAGATCGGCAGCGAAGTGTCGCTGTTCATCGATGCCGACGAGCGCCAGATTGCTGCCTCGAAGCGTGTTGGTGCGCCGGCCATCGAACTGCACACCGGGCGCTATGCCGACGCCGAGACTCCGACCGAAGTCGCTGAAGAATTGAAGCGTGTGGCGGACGGTGTAGCGTTTGGTCTGGCTCAGGGGCTGATCGTCAATGCCGGTCATGGCCTGCATTACCATAACGTTGAGGCGGTCGCGGCGATCAAGGGCATCAACGAATTGAACATCGGCCATGCGCTGGTGGGGCATGCGTTGTTCGTTGGCTTCAAGTCCGCCGTTTCCGAAATGAAAGCGCTGATTCTGGCTGCTGCAAAACACTAAGCGGCAACACAACCCACCTGTGGGAGCGAGCCTGCTCGCGAAAGCGGTGTATCAGTCAAAGATGATATCGACTGACACGACGCCTTCGCGAGCAGGCTCGCTCCCACATTTGTTTTTGAGGTGCTTTTTAAAGGGGAGCAGGTTCTTGAGCGGGTTTCGACTTGTCGATAGCCGGCACATGCAGATTGCCCTCGGCCACTTGATCGCCTTCAAGCTGCGGTTGGGTTACCCACGTGAGGATGTCGTAATAACGACGGATGTTCGCCACGAAATGCACCGGCTCGCCGCCCCGGGCGTAGCCGTAGCGGGTCTTGCTGTACCACTGCTTCTGCGACAGGCGCGGCAGGATCTTCTTCACGTCCAGCCACTTGTCCGGGTTCAACCCTTCCTTGGCGGTCAGTTTGCGCGCGTCGTCCAGATGGCCGCTGCCGACGTTATAGGCGGCCAGAGCAAACCAGGTGCGATCCGGCTCCTTGATCGAATCGTCGAGCTGATCCTTCATATAGGCCAGGTACTTGGCGCCGCCCATGATGCTCTGCTTCGGATCGAGGCGATTGGACACGCCCATCGCCCGAGCGGTGTTCTGGGTCAGCATCATCAAGCCGCGCACGCCGGTTTTCGAGGTGACTGTCGGTTGCCACAACGATTCCTGATAACCGATGGCAGCCAGTAGACGCCAGTCGACTTTCTCTTTCTTGGCGTAACTCTTGAAGTGTTGTTCGTACTTGGGCAGGCGCTGCTGCAAGTGCTGGGCGAACGTGGTGGCGCCCATGTAGCCGAGAACGTCGACGTGCCCGTAATAGCGGTCTTTGAGGCGTTGCAGGGTGCCATTCTTCTGCACCTTGTCGAGATAGCTGTTGATCTCGTTGAGAAGGCTGTTGTCTTCGCCCGGGCCCACCGCCCAGCTCTGGCTGCGCGCATCGCCGAGGTCGAAGGCCACGCGAATGTTGGTGAAGTACACCTGGTTCATCGCCACTTCGTTGGAGTCGACCAGCGTCAGGTCGATCTGGCCTTCGTCGACCATGCGCAGCAAGTCGACCACCTCAACGGCGTCAGATTCTTCGTACTCGATGCCCGGGTTTTTCTTTTTCAGCTCGGCCAGTTGCTCGGCATGGGTGCTGCCCTTAAGCACCATGATCTTCTTGCCGACCAGATCACCAGCGTCGGTCGGCCGTGACTGGCCATTGCGATAGATGATCTGCGGGGTGACTTCGAGGTAGGAGTGGGAGAACCGCACCTGCGTCTTGCGTTGTTCGCTGCTGACCAGACCTGCGGCTGCCAATACCGGGCCGTTCGGCTTGCCAATCTGGTTGAAGAGATCGTCGAGGTTGTCGGCAGTTTCGATTTTCAGTTCGACGCCCAAATCGTCGGCGAAGCGCTTCACCAGCTCGTATTCGAAGCCGGTTTCACCGCTGCGATCCTGAAAGTAGGTGGCGGGGCTGTTTCGGGTAATCACCCGCAGCACGCCATCCTCCTTTATGCGCTCGAGTGTGTTGGGTTTATCAACACAGCCACCGAGCATCAGGAAGAGTCCGGTTGCGATCAGCCATTTGGCGTACCGCGGACGCAAAGCCGTTGGGAAAAACATTTGCGCAGTATACGCAAAGGACTGCGGGCGCCATATCTCGACAGCGCGGGGCAGGTCTGCTAGAGATCACAAAACCGAACAAAACCCCGTAGAAATGGGGCCGAAGGGCATTTTGTTACAGTAAAAATAAGCCGTCTTCACAGGTCGGTTAAATTTGACTCGCGAATCAGAAACACAGATCGACATGCGAGTGCAACCGTGCGTAGCGTTTCGGGTGATGTTGAAGGCGGTTTAGGCTAGAATGCACGGCCTCAAAGCACACCCCTTCCCGAGGCTGTCCCGAAGATGTTGATCCTGCGCGGCGCTCCTGCCCTTTCT
>NZ_JBIUWI010000078.1:17707-20784 GCF_044743385.1 Pseudomonas sp. NPDC087639
GTTCCGGCTGTCAGTGGCTTGTATGCTGAATTCGCTCACTTCGCCGAAGTCACCGGCGTCCTGACCGGCGACGAACAGCAGGTGCTTGCGCGCCTTCTGAAGTACGGTCCAAGTGTTCCGGTACAAGAGCCGACCGGCCGTCTGTTCCTGGTGTTGCCACGTTTCGGCACCATCTCGCCATGGTCGAGCAAGGCCAGCGACATCGCCCGCAACTGCGGCCTGAGCAAGATCCAGCGTCTGGAGCGCGGTATCGCGTTCTACGTGGCCGGTCAGTTCAGCGAAGCCGAAGCGCAGCAGATTGCCGATGTCCTGCATGACCGCATGACCCAGATCGTTCTGGCCAACCTCGAACAGGCTGCCGGTCTGTTCAGCCACGCCGAACCGAAGCCGCTGACCGCGATCGACATCCTCGGCGGCGGTCGCGCCGCGCTGGAAAAGGCCAACACCGAACTGGGCCTGGCCCTGGCCGAAGACGAGATCGACTATCTGGTCGATGCCTTCAACGGTCTCAAGCGCAACCCGCACGACATTGAACTGATGATGTTCGCTCAGGCCAACTCCGAGCACTGCCGCCACAAGATCTTCAACGCCAGTTGGGATATTGATGGTGAGAACCAGGAAAAAAGCCTGTTCGGCATGATCAAGAACACCTACGTGATGCACAGCGAAGGCGTTCTGTCGGCTTATAAGGACAACGCCTCGGTGATCGTCGGCAACGTTGCCGGCCGTTTCTTCCCGAACCCTGAAACCCGCCAGTACGGCGCGGTGCAGGAGCCGGTGCACATCCTGATGAAGGTTGAAACCCACAACCACCCGACCGCGATTGCCCCGTTCCCGGGCGCATCCACCGGTTCCGGTGGCGAGATCCGCGACGAAGGTGCAACCGGCCGTGGTGCCAAGCCAAAGGCTGGCCTGACCGGTTTCACCGTGTCCAACCTGCAAATCCCTGGCTTCGAACAGCCGTGGGAAGTGCCGTACGGCAAGCCTGAGCGCATCGTCACTGCGCTGGACATCATGATCGAAGGTCCGCTGGGCGGTGCCGCGTTCAACAACGAATTCGGTCGTCCGGCCCTGACCGGCTACTTCCGTACCTTCGAACAATCGATCACCACCCCGCACGGTGACGAAGTTCGCGGTTACCACAAGCCGATCATGTTGGCCGGCGGCATGGGCAACATCCGCGAAGAACACGTCAAGAAAGGCGAGATCGTCGTTGGCTCCAAGCTGATCGTGCTCGGTGGCCCGGCGATGCTGATCGGCCTGGGTGGCGGCGCCGCTTCCTCCATGGCCACCGGCACCAGCTCGGCGGATCTGGACTTCGCTTCCGTGCAGCGTGAAAACCCTGAAATGGAGCGTCGTTGCCAGGAAGTCATCGACCGTTGCTGGCAACTGGGTGACAAGAACCCGATCAGCTTCATCCACGACGTTGGCGCGGGCGGTCTGTCCAACGCCTTCCCGGAACTGGTCAACGACGGCGACCGCGGTGGTCGTTTCGAACTGCGCAACATTCCAAACGACGAGCCGGGCATGGCCCCGCACGAAATCTGGTCCAACGAATCCCAGGAACGTTACGTGCTGGCCGTTGGCCCGGAAGACTTCGAGCGCTTCCAGGCGATCTGCGAACGTGAGCGTTGCCCGTTTGCCGTCGTCGGTGAAGCCACCGCCGAACCGCAGCTTACTGTCACGGATAGCCACTTCGGCAACAACCCGGTGGACATGCCACTGGAAGTGTTGCTGGGCAAGGCGCCACGCATGCACCGTTCGGTGGTTCGTGAAGCCGAGCTGGGCGATGACTTCGATCCGTCCAACCTCGACATCACTGAAAGCATCGAGCGCGTTTTGCATCACCCGGCCGTGGCGAGCAAGAGCTTCCTGATCACCATTGGCGACCGCACCATCACCGGCCTTGTGGCCCGTGACCAAATGGTCGGCCCATGGCAGGTTCCGGTGGCCGACGTTGCCGTGACCGCCACCAGTTTCGACGTTTACACCGGTGAAGCGATGGCGATGGGCGAGCGTACTCCGCTGGCTCTGCTGGACGCCCCGGCGTCGGGCCGCATGGCCATCGGCGAAACCCTGACCAACATTGCCGCTTCGCGCATCAACAAGCTCTCCGACATCAAACTGTCGGCGAACTGGATGTCTGCTGCCGGCCACCCGGGCGAAGACGCGCGTCTGTACGACACCGTGAAAGCGGTCGGCATGGAGCTGTGCCCTGAGCTGGGCATTACCATTCCGGTCGGCAAGGACTCGATGTCCATGGCCACCCGCTGGAACGATGACGGCGAAGAAAAAACCGTGACCTCGCCGATGTCGCTGATCGTGACCGGTTTCGCGCCAGTGGCTGACATCCGTCAGACCCTGACCCCGGAACTGCGCATGGACAAGGGCACCAGCGACCTGATCCTGATCGACCTCGGTCGCGGTCAGAACCGGATGGGCGCCTCGATCCTTGCTCAGGTTCACGGCAAGCTCGGCAAGCACGCGCCGGACGTCGATGACGCCGAAGACCTGAAAGCCTTCTTCGCGGTGATCCAGGGCCTCAACGCCGACGGTCACCTGCTGGCTTACCACGACCGTTCCGACGGTGGTCTGCTGACCTCCGTGGTGGAAATGGCCTTCGCCGGCCACTGCGGTCTGAGCCTGAACCTCGACAGCGTTGCCGAATCCTCGGCCGAAATCGCCGCCATCCTGTTCAACGAAGAACTGGGTGCGGTGATTCAGGTTCGTCAGGACGCCACGCCAGACATCCTCGCGCAATTCAGCGCTGCCGGTCTGGGCGACTGTGTTTCCGTGATCGGTCAGCCGATGAACAATGGCCAGATCAACATCACCTTCAACGGTGACACTGTGTTCGAAGGCCAGCGTCGTCTGCTGCAACGTCAGTGGGCTGAAACCAGCTACCAGATCCAGCGTCTGCGCGATAACGCCGACTGCGCCGAGCAAGAGTTCGACGTGCTGCTGGAAGAAGACAATCCGGGCCTGAGCGTCAAGCTCAGCTACGACGTCAATCAGGACGTCGCCGCGCCTTACATCAAGAAAGGCATTCGCCCACAGGTTGCCGTGCTGCGTGTGCC